>NZ_JBSFMT010000023.1:0-135749 GCF_053599695.1 Streptomyces sp. NPDC000878
CCTTCCGGGGCGAAGCCCGGAAGGGGCGCGGGGCTGTATCTGATCTGCGGCTCCGCCGCGGGGCGCGACCAGCCCCCACCGGGCCGGCAGCAAACAACCGACCTAGCGAACCTCAGTGATCTCCGGCCCACGCTGCAGCTGGCCCATGCCGCCGCCGAAGCGGGACCCCTGCTCCTCCTGCTGAACACCCTCAGGCACCATCTGCGCGTCGTTCGGCAGCTTCAGGACGATCGGGTCGCGAGGCGCCATCGGCCCCTCGCCACGGACGACGACCGTGTCCCTGAAGATCTGCTCCAGCAGACCGGCAGCCTGCGGCTGCACAGCGCCCTGCCCGGAGATGACACCCCGCAGGAACCACCGCGGACCGTCCACCCCGACGAACCGCACGACCTGGAAACCGCCCGTGCCGTCCGGCAGCTGCACCGGCACCTGCGCACGCAGCTCCCAGCCCAGCGGCCCCTCGACCTCGTCGACGATGCCACCCTGCTGGGTGATGCCGCTGGCGATCTCCTCGCGCACCTCGCCCCAGATGCCCTCGCGCTTGGGCGCAGCGAAGGCCTGGAGCTGCACGGCGCTGTCGCGCAGCACGACGGTCGCCGCGACGATCGCGTCACCCGCGACCTCGACCCGCAGCTCCATGCCGTCGACCCCGGGCACGAACAGTCCGCCCAGGTCCACCCGGCCCTCGCCGGGCTCGCGGACCTCGGTGTCGTCCCAGGGCCCGTCGGGACGCGGTTCCGGCTCCAGCCGGACGCGTCCACGCCCGCCCGCGGCTTCCTCGTCCGCCTCAGTGCCGCTGTCGACGACCTGCTCGGCCTCGCCGGCCGCGTCCTCGGCGGCACCCTTCTTCTTGCGACGTCCGAACACGTCACTGTCCTTCCCGGTCGGATACGACCGAAGCGTATCGATTCCCACCCGTTGTGCCGCCCACTGCGGCCTGACCGCTGTGACCGCTCGCACCGCCCACCGAGGCGTGACCGCCGGTGGACCCGAAGCCCCCCTCGGCCCGCGCCGAGCCGGGAAGTTCCGCGACCTCCCGGAAGCGGACCTTCTCGACCTGCTGGACGACCAGTTGGGCAATCCTGTCGAAGCGCTCGAATCGCACGGGTTCGTGCGGGTCGAGATTCACCACGATCACCTTGATCTCCCCACGGTACCCGGCATCAACCGTCCCCGGGGCATTCACCAGAGCGACACCGCAGCGGGCGGCGAGCCCCGAACGAGGGTGCACGAAGGCCGCGTACCCGTCCGGGAGTGCGATGGACACCCCGGTGGGCAGAACGGCCCGTTCCCCCGGTTTCAGTTCGCGTTCCTCGGTCGTCCGCAGGTCGGCTCCGGCGTCGCCGGGCTGCGCGTACGACGGAAGCGGTACGTCCGGATCGACGCGGCGGATGAGGACGTCCAGGGGCTCACGGCCCATGGGTGCGGGGCTCACGGGTTCACCTCGAATGCGCGGGCGCGCCGGACCTGGTCCGGGTCGCTCATGGCGGCCCGGATCTCCTCCGGGCGGCCGTGGTCGATGAAGTGGTCGACCTTGACCTCGATGAAGAGGGCGTCGGCGCGCACCGCGACGGGCCCGTCGGGGCCGCCGATGCGTCCGACGGCGGTCGAGTAGATCTTCCGCCGGGCCACCGCGGTGACCTCGGCCTCCAGATGCAGCACCGTGCCGAGGGGCACGGGCCGGACGAACTCGGTCTCCAGCCGTCCGGTCACCGCGATGGTGCGCAGCAGCCAGTTCAGCGAGCCGAGCGTCTCGTCCAGGGCGCTGGCGAGCACTCCGCCGTGGGCGAGACCGGGGGCGCCCTGGTGGGCCTCCCGCACGGTGAACTCGGCGGTGACGGTGACCCCGTCGCCGGCCCGCGCGGCGAGGTGCAGCCCGTGGGCCTGTTCGCCACCACATCCGAAACACTGTTCGTAGTGGGCACCGAGCAGTTCTCCGGGCGCGGGCGCGTCCGGGTGTCGCACGGGCGCCACGGCGTCGGCGGGGGGCTTCAGAGCTGCGGATGTACCACTCACAGCCGCAGACCTTACCCGCGAGTCGGCCGTCGACCGACACCATGCCAAGCTTGGCTCCATGCAGCTTTCGGCCTCCCCGTACGAAGAACGCCTCACGGCCCCCCGCTCCTGGTGGCTGATCTCCTTCCTGGTCGGCGTCTCCTTCGCCCTGATCCTGCTCCCGTTCGGCACCCTGCCCCTGCTCGGCGGTCTGGTGGGCGGTACGGCGGCAGCCGCGGTGGCGGCCAGTTCGTACGGTTCGATCCGCATCCGGATCGTGGGCGACGCGCTGATCGCGGGTGAGGCGAAGATCCCGGTGGCGGCCCTGGGCGAGGCGGAGATCCTGGACGCGGAGGAGGCCCGCGCCTGGCGCACGTACAAGGCCGACACCCGTGCCTTCATGCTGCTGCGCTCCTACATCCCCACGGCGCTGCGCGTCCAGGTCACGGACCCCGAGGACCCCACCCCGTACCTGTATCTGTCGACGCGGGAGCCCGAGCAGCTGGTGGCGGCGCTGGAATCGGCGCGGGCGGCTGCCGCGCGCGACGCCGGCTGAACCGGGCGCGGCGGCGGCTCCGCGGGCGTCGGCGCGGGTCGGCAAATTCTTCCTCGGCGGCGGGCAAAGACTTGCCCGCCGCTCCTGTACCCGGGGTTTTCCGAGCCCCTGCGGGCCGCTACTTCCCGAGTTCCTTCGGACCGTTCCCGATGTCCAGCGCGTCGGTGGGCGGCGGCAGCGGAGGCAGTTCCGGGAGCTGGTCCCAGGGGACCTGGAACTTCCGCAGGTCCTTGCGGACGTGGCCCGCGAGCTTTCTGGTGTCACGCCGGTTCATGACCGCGCCGACGGCGGCGCCCACCATGAACGGGATCAGGTTGGGCAGGTCCCGGATCATCCGCTTCATGATCTGCTGGCGCAGTTCGCGCTTCATCTGGCCCCCGAGGGCCGAGTTGAACGTCGACGGCTTCGTCACGTCGATGCCACGCTCACCCGACCACGAGTTCAGGTACGCGGTACTGCGCTGCTTCAGATTGCCCGGTGGCCGTACGCCGTAGACCTCGTGCAGCTCGGCGATCATCTTCAGCTCGATCGCGGCCACACTGGTGATCTCGGCGGCCAGCTCGGTCGGCATGGCCGGTGGCACCGGCAGCATCGCCGCGGCCCCGATGCCCGCGCCGACGGCCGCCGTCGCGCTCGCGGCGCCCGCGACGAGCTTGTCCGCGATCTCCTCGGGCCCGAGGCCCGGGAACTGTCTGCGGAGGGTGGCGAGGTCGCGTACGGGGATACGCGGGGCGTTCTCGATGATCCGGTCGGTGAGGTACGCCAGGCTCGCCTTCGCCCGGCTGCCGCCCTTGCGGACGCCTTCCCTGGCCCTGTCCCGGATCGTGGCCGTCCGTCGCGGGACGACGGATGCGGAAGGCTCGGCCGACACCGGGAGGTCATCCCCGTGATCGGCCGGCCTGTCGGCCGGTTCGAGCGAGGCCGATCCTGGATCGGATGAGCCCCGCTCGTCGTCACGCACACCATGAGGGCCGTCCTGCGGCCCCTGGTCCGCTTCCCGCTTGGGGAAGCGGCGCTTCCAAGGAGGGGTCGAGCCAGTCACGGCCGACCCGCCCTCAGTCGCAGTCGCGGCAGATCGGCTGACCGTTCTTCTCGCGGGCCAGCTGACTGCGGTGGTGCACCAGGAAGCAGGTCATGCAGGTGAACTCGTCCTGCTGCTTGGGCAGCACCCGGACGGCCAACTCCTCGTTCGAGAGGTCCGCTCCGGGCAGTTCAAGGCCTTCGGCGGCCTCGAACTCGTCGACGTCCACGGCGGAAGTCGACTTGTCGTTCCTCCTGGCCTTCAGTTCTTCAAGGCTGTCCGAGTCGACGTCGTCGTCGGTCTTGCGTGGGGTGTCGTAATCCGTTGCCATGTCGCGCTCTCCCCCTCTGGGTGTCTGCGGTGTCTCAGCGCAGGTAACGCGTGAGAGGCCGGACTTGTGCCCGACCTGAGGCGGAGATTTTGCCTCACATCAAGGTCTGTTACTCAATCGACACCCAACCGACCTCCTCGAGAGAGATCGGCATGGATGGCGATGCGGACCGTACACGGTCCGAATACCGCACTTCAAAGGCGCCCCACCGTGTACTTCCCGTGATCAAGACCCCCGAAAACCCGGATTATCCGGGCCTTACGGCAGGTCACATGATCACGGACAGTAGATGGCCGGAATTTCGCCCTTGTGATCGATCACACACGAGGTCACCGGGAAAGCGCCCCGGAAATTCCGCGCAAAGCGAACATCCTCGCGTGTCGGCGACATGATCTCAGATAGGAAGGGCGACTCGCATCACGAGCCCACCCCCCTCACGCGGCTGGGCCGAGATATGGCCACCGTGAGCGCGCGCCACAGAGCGCGCGATCGACAGCCCGAGGCCCACACCCTTGTCACTGCCCGTTCGCTCCGTACGCAGCCGCCTGAAGGGCTCGAAGAGGTTGTCGACCTCGTACGCCGGGACCACTGGACCCGTGTTCGAGACGACCAGCACCGCCTGCCCGTGCTGGACCACGGTGTTCACCTCGACCCAGCCGTCCTCCGGCACGTTGTACCGCACCGCGTTCTGCACGAGGTTCAGCGCGATCCGCTCCAGCAGTACGCCGTTGCCCTGGACGACCACAGGGTCACGCTTCCCGCGGAACTCGACCCCCTTGGCCTCCGCCTCGGCATGCGTCTGGTCGACGGCCTGCGAGGCGACCTCCGCCAGATCGACCGGTTTCCGCTCGACGATCTGGTTGTCGCTGCGGGCCAGCAGCAGCAACCCCTCGACCAGTTGCTCGCTGCGCTCGTTGGTCGCCAGCAGCGTCTTGCCGAGCTGCTGGAGTTCCGGTGGCGCCGCCGGGTCCGACAGGTGCACCTCAAGGAGCGTGCGGTTGATCGCGAGTGGTGTTCTCAGCTCGTGCGACGCGTTGCCGACGAACCTCTGCTGGGCCGTGAACGCCCGCTGGAGACGCTCCAGCATCTCGTCCAGGGTGTCCGCCAGCTCCTTCAGCTCGTCGTCGGGGCCGTCCAGCTCGATCCGGCGGGACAGGTCCGAGCCGGCCACCGCACGGGCGGTACGGGTGATCCGGCCGAGCGGGGTCAGGACCCGTCCGGCCATGGCGTAACCGAAGGCGAAGGCGATCACGGCGAGACCCAGCAGCGTCAGCAGCGAGCGGCTGAGCAGGCTGTCCAGGGCGTGCTGGCGCAGGGCGTCACTGCACGCCTTGAGCGCGGCGTTGCGCTGGTTGTCGGTGGTCGCGGTGTCCAGCACCGGGCAGGTGTCACTGGTGATCCTGGTGACGGTGCCCTCGATCTGGAACGACTGGTTGCTGCCCTCACGGATGGCCTGGGCGGCCAGCAGATAGATGATCGACAGCAGCAGGATGCCGGCGATCAGGAACATGCCGCCGTAGAGCAGCGTCAGCCGTATGCGGATGGTCGGGCGCAGCCAGGGCAGCGGCAGCTGCTGCGGCTTCCTCGGGTCCCAGGTGGGCTTCGGAGGCGCTTTCGGGGGAGCGGGTGTCGTGGCCATCGAACATCAGATCCGGTAACCGGAACCCGGCACAGTGACGATCACCGGAGGCTCGCCCAGCTTGCGGCGCAGGGTCATCACCGTCACACGTACGACGTTGGTGAACGGGTCGGTGTTCTCGTCCCAGGCCTTCTCCAGGAGCTGCTCGGCGGAGACGACCGCGCCCTCGCTGCGCAGCAGCACCTCCAGGACGGCGAACTCCTTCGGCGCGAGCTGGACCTCCTTGCCGTCGCGGAAGACCTCGCGGCGGTTCGGGTCGAGCTTGATCCCGGCGCGCTCCAGGACGGGCGGCAGCGGCAGGCTCGTACGCCGGCCGAGGGCACGCACGCGTGCCGTCAGCTCGCTGAAGGCGAAGGGCTTGGGGAGGTAGTCGTCGGCACCGATCTCCAGTCCCTCGACGCGGTCGCTGACATCTCCGGACGCCGTGAGCATCAACACGCGCGTGGGCATGCCGAGTTCGACGATCTTGCGGCAGACGTCGTCGCCGTGCACCAACGGGAGGTCGCGGTCGAGGACGACCACGTCGTAGTCGTTGACGCCGATGCGCTCCAGGGCCGCCGCGCCGTCGTACACGACGTCGACGGCCATGGCCTCCCGGCGCAGTCCGGTGGCCACCGCATCGGCGAGCAGTTGCTCGTCCTCGACGACGAGTACGCGCACGTCGTTTGTCCTTCCTCGGGGTCGCCCGCGGGCCTGGACGGCACGTTGGCGGAATCTTTTCGTGTGGTCAGGCCTCCATCCTGCCGCTTTCGCCCGTAAACCGGTTGTAAGAGGGCTCAGGACGATCACCGCAGGACACCTTCCCGGCCGCCCCGGGCCGCCCTCGCCGACGGCGGAGGGAAGAATTTTTGGCGGGTTGGGGTTTCCCCGGAACGGAGCGGGGGGAGGACGGATTTACACCCCGCGATCACGCTCTGCGTGTGCCATGACACCTAGTGGCACAACGGACCGCTTTCCGCAGAGCGGGCGTGGGTGTCCGGCACCGTCGCCGCCCAGCAGGGCAGCGCTGGGCACCCAGTTGGAGACGTGATCGCCCCTTCCGAACGGCACACCCCCGTGCCATCGACCCACGACCCAGGACGAGGGGGCGCAGCATGGACGCATTCACCGCAGGACTTCTGCAGCGCATAAGGGCGACCGAGACCGACCTCACGCGGGCTCGCGACGAGGGCGACGACTTCCTCGTCGAGGTGGAACAGGCCGAGCTCGACGACCTGCGCCGCCTCGCCGCCGAACACGGTGTGGAGGTCGGCGCGACGAGCGTCTGACGTGGTGCGTACGCACTACGTCGCAGCAACAGCGGAACCCCGGCGAATCCAGCGCCGGGGTTCCGCTGTTTCCGGCCCCTGGGCCGGCTCCCCATCAGTCGTGCCAGGCGCCGAAGTCCTCCAAGAGCCCTTGGAGGGGTTCGAAGACGCCGGGGGTGCCCGCGACCGTCAGATCGCGTGACGGGCGCTCTCCGGGGCGTCCACCGGTCAGGGCGCCCGCCTCACGGGCGATCAGGTCACCCGCGGCCACGTCCCAGGCGTTGAGGCCGCGTTCGTAGTAGCCGTCCAGGCGGCCCGCCGCCACATCGCACAGGTCCACCGCCGCCGAGCCGCCGCGCCTGATGTCGCGCAGCAGCGGGATCAGCTGCCGGGCCACCTCGGCCTGGTGGGCCTTGACCTCGGCGACGTAGTTGAAGCCCGTCGACACCAGGGCCTGGTCCAGGGGCGGGGCCGGGCGGACGGTGAGCCGGCGTTCGCCCTCCCAGGCACCGGTGGCCCAGGCTCCCCCGCCGAGCACCGCGTGGTACGTCTCACCGCGCATCGGCGCCGCGACCACGCCGACGATCCGCTCGCCGTCCCGCTCGGCCGCGATGGAGACGGACCAGGTGGGCAGCCCGTACAGGTAGTTGACCGTGCCGTCGAGCGGGTCGATGACCCAGCGGATGCCGCTGCTGCCCTCGCTGGAGGCGCCCTCCTCGCCGAGGAAGCCGTCGTCCGGGCGGTGGGCGGAGATCACGTCGGTGATCAGCTTCTCCGCCGCGATGTCCATCTCCGTGACGACGTCGATGGGGCTGGACTTGGTGGCGGCGACCGCGAGGTCGGCCGGCCTGCCGTCCCGCAGCAGCTCTCCCGCGCGGCGGGCGGCCTCCTGGGCGAGCCGGAGCAGTTCGGGCAGCAGGGGGTCGGTCACTGGGTTCCTCACGCGTACGGGCTGTCGGCGCCCGCGGCGGCGGGCCTGGGGGCACGGGACGGGCAGCAGCCCACCGGGCAGAGGTCACGGGTCGCGCCGAGCGCGCCCAGGGCGCACGGTGTGATGTCCTGCCCGCTCTCGGTGGCGGCGCGCTCCAGGACGAGTTCGCGGATCGCGGCGGCGAAGCGCGGGTCGGCGCCCACGGTCGCGGAGCGGCGCATGGGCAGGCCCAGTTCCGCCGCCTTGTCCTTGGCCTCCGTGTCGAGGTCGTACAGGACCTCCATGTGGTCCGACACGAACCCGATGGGCGCGATCACGACGCCCGGGGCTCCGGCGCCGTGCCGCTCCTCCAGGTGGTCGCAGATGTCGGGCTCCAGCCACGGGATGTGCGGCGCTCCGGAGCGCGACTGGTAGACGAGCTGCCAGGGATGGTCGACGCCGGTCCGCTCGCGCACCGCGTCCGCGATCAGCTGCGCGGTGTCCAGGTGCTGCTTCACGTACGCCCCGCCGTCCCCGTGATCCTCGACGGGCCCGGAGGTGTCGGCGGACGCGGTCGGGATGGAGTGGGTCGAGAAGGCGAGGTGCGCGCCGTCCCTGACGTCCTCGGGGAGGTCGGCGAGGGAACTGAGCACGCCCTCGATCATGGGCTCCAGGAAGCCGGGGTGGTTGAAGTAGTGCCGCAGCTTGTCGACCTGGGGGAGGTCGAGACCTTCGGCCTCCAGGGCGGCCAGCGAGTCCGCGAGGTTCTCGCGGTACTGGCGGCAGCCCGAGTACGAGGCGTACGCGCTGGTGGCGAGGACGAGGATGCGGCGGCGGCCGTCCTGGACCATCTCGCGGAGGGTGTCGGTGAGGTACGGGGCCCAGTTGCGGTTGCCCCAGTAGACCGGCAGGTCGAGGCCGTGGTCCGCGAAGTCCTTGCGCAGGGCGTCCAGGAGGGCGCGGTTCTGGTCGTTGATCGGGCTGACCCCGCCGAACAGGAAGTAGTGCTGTCCGACTTCCTTGAGGCGTTCCTTGGGGATGCCCCGCCCACGCGTCACGTTCTCCAGGAACGGAACCACGTCGTCCGGGCCCTCGGGGCCGCCGAAGGAGAGCAGGAGCAGGGCGTCGTAGGGGGTGGCGTCGAGCGCATCTCGCATGGTTCCGATCCTGCCACCCCCCTCTGACAGCCGGGATCGCGGCCCGTCCCCGACGGCTGCGTCAGGGTCACCTGACCCGTAAGCTGTATGGGCTTTCTTCACACCTTACCCACGCGTCCCTCACGTCTCACCGGATCGACCGGAGTCTCCCGCGTGCCCAGCCCCTACCGCGCCCTGTTCGCCGCCCCCGGCTCCAGGCGCTTCACCGCCGCGGGGTTCCTCGGCCGGATGCCGCTGTCGATGATGGGCATCGGCGTGGTCACGATGATCTCCCAGCTCACCGGGCGGTACGGGCTGGCGGGCGCGCTCTCGGCGACGATCGCCCTGGCCGCCGCGGTGGCGGGCCCGCAGGTCTCTCGGCTGGTCGACCAGTTCGGGCAGCGCCGCGTGCTGCGTCCCGCGACGCTCTGCGCCCTGCTGGCCTCGGCCGGGCTGCTGCTCGCCGCGCACTTCGAGTGGCCGGACTGGGTGCTGTTCGTGTGCGGCGCCAGCATCGGCTGCGTGCCGAGCGTCGGCGCGATGACCCGCGCGCGGTGGGCGGCCCTGTACCGGGACACCCCGCAGCTGCACACCGCGTACTCCTTCGAGTCCGTGGTGGACGAGGTCTGCTTCATCTTCGGGCCGATCATCTCCATCGGGCTGTCCACGGTGTGGTTCCCGGAGGCGGGGCCGCTGCTCGCCGCCTGTTTCCTGGCGGCCGGTGTCTTCTGGCTGACGGCGCAGCGGGAGACCGAGCCCGCACCGCATCCGCGCGCGCAGCACAAGGCCGGCTCGGCGCTGCACTCCCCCGGTCTCCAGGTCCTGGTGGTCACCTTCGCGGCGACCGGGGCGATCTTCGGGGCGGTCGACGTGGTCACCGTCGCCTTCGCCGAGGAGCGGGGCCATCAGGGCGCCGCGAGCGTCGTGCTGGCCCTCTACGCGGCGGGCTCCTGCGTGGCGGGCGCGGTGTTCGGGCTGCTGCACCTTCCGGGGGCCCCGGAACGCCGGTGGCTGCTGGGCATATGTGCGATGGCCGTGAGTATGATCCCCCTCCTACTGGTCGGAAACTTGCCGTTTCTGGCCGTGGCGCTGTTCGTTGCGGGCCTGTCCATCGCTCCCACGATGATCACGACGATGTCCCTCATCGAACAGCACGTACCACGCGCGCAACTGACCGAGGGCATGACCTGGGTGAGCACCGGGCTCGCGGTCGGTGTCGCGCTCGGCTCCTCCGTGTCCGGCTGGGTGATCGACGCCGCCGGTGCGAGCGCCGGGTACGGGGTTCCGGTGGCGTCCGGGGCCGTCGCGGTCGCGGTCGGTTTCCTCGGGTACCGCCGGCTGAGCAGGCCGGCTCCGCGTCGGGGAGGCACCGTTGAGCAGCACAGCGAGCGGCAAGAGCGGCACGTGGCGTAACTGGGCGGGCAACGTCACCGCCCGGCCCGCCCGGGAGGTCACGCCCGCTTCCGTGGAGGAACTGTCGGCGGCGGTACGGAAGGCAGCCGCGGACGGTCTGAAGGTGAAGGCAGTCGGCACCGGGCACTCCTTCACGGCCGCCGCCGCCACCGACGGGGTGTTGATCCGCCCTCAACTGTTGACCGGTATCCGCAATATTGACCGCGAGAACCTGACGGTCACAGTCGAGGCGGGCACTCCGCTCAAGAGACTCAACATGGCTCTCGCCCGCGAGGGTCTGTCGCTCACGAACATGGGCGACATCATGGAGCAGACAGTCTCGGGCGCCACGAGCACCGGCACCCACGGCACGGGCCGCGAGTCGGGCTCGATAGCCGCCCAGATCAAGGGCCTTGAGCTGGTGACGGCGGACGGCTCGGTCCTCATCTGCTCCGAGAAGGAGAATCCGGAGGTCTTCGCGGCGGCCCGGGTCGGCATCGGCGCCCTGGGGATCATCACCGCGATCACGTTCGCCGTGGAGCCGCTCTTCCTGCTCACCGCCCGCGAGGAGCCGATGACCTTCGACAAGGTCACCAGCGCCTTCGACGAACTCTGGGCCGAGAACGAGCACTTCGAGTTCTACTGGTTCCCGCACACCGGCAGCACCAACACCAAGCGCAACAACCGCAGCGCCGGCCCCGAGAAACCGGTCGGTCGGGTCAGCGGCTGGATCGAGGACGAGTTCCTCTCCAACGGCGTTTTCCAGGCGGCCCAGTTGGTCGGCCGCACGTTGCCTGCCACGATCCCGACGATCGCCCGGATCTCCAGCAGGGCCCTGTCCGCGCGGACGTACACCGACATCCCGTACAAGGTCTACACGTCTCCGCGCCGGGTGCGCTTCGTGGAGATGGAGTACGCCGTTCCGCGCGAGGCCCTGGTGGAGACGCTGCGCGAACTCAAGGCGATGGTCGACCGGTCGGACCTGCGGGTCGGCTTCCCTGTAGAGGTGCGTACAGCCCCGGCGGACGACATCGCGCTCTCCACGGCCTCGGGCCGCGACAGCGCCTATGTGGCCGTCCACATGTTCCGGGGGACGCCCTATCAGGCGTACTTCACCGCCGCCGAGCGCATCTTCACGGCGCACGAGGGCCGGCCGCACTGGGGCAAGGTGCACACGCGGGACGCCGAGTACTTCGCGGGGGTCTACCCCCGTTTCGGGGAGTTCACCGCCCTGCGGGACCGGCTCGACCCCGAACGGCTGTTCCAGAACGACTACTTGCGACGGGTTCTAGGCGCGTAGCGAAGCAATTGGTTCCGTTTCCGATGTTTACGTGAACTGCGTTGCGTCCGAGGTCACGGAACCGGCGGGAGAACGGCCAACTCGCACTCCCCGGCAGGAATTGGGTGGCGTGCCAATCCACGCACGTGGCCCAAATGGAGTACTGTTGCGAGCCCTGGGTCCGGTCTCCCGCCTGGGCGTCCGGGACCTTCCGGGATCGCCAAGAGGGAGCCCGTTGCACAGGGTGACGGAGTTTGTCACTTAGCGTTGCGAATAGATAACCGTGACATAACGGCGATCTCGGGCCCGCGCCCGACACGCCGGGCAACTCGGCAAGGTTGTGGCAGGCTGCACCCGGGCAGGCCACACTCGACTAGCGGAAGCAGCGACGCACGTGACGTCGGCAGGCACCACCCGGGAGGTCCCCATGCCCGAACTGCGTGTCGTGGCCGTCTCTAACGACGGCACACGACTGGTGCTGAAGGCTGCGGACAGCACGGAGTACACGCTTCCGATCGACGAGCGTCTGCGCGCCGCCGTACGCGGCGACCGTCCCCGCCTCGGCCAGATCGAGATCGAGGTGGAGAGTCATCTCCGCCCCCGCGACATCCAGGCACGCATACGTGCCGGCGCGTCCGCGGAAGAGGTGGCGCAGCTCGCCGGGATTCCGGTCGATCGGGTGCGTCGCTTCGAGGGCCCCGTGCTGGCCGAACGAGCCTTCATGGCCGAGCGCGCCCGGAAGACTCCGGTCCGTCGGCCCGGTGAGAACGCCGGTCCACAGCTCGGCGAGGCCGTGCAGGAGCGGCTGACGATCCGTGGCGCCGACAAGGATACCGTTCAGTGGGACTCCTGGCGCCGCGACGACGGCACCTGGGAAGTCCTGCTGGTCTACCTGGTCGCCGGTGAACCGCACTCGGCGAGCTGGACGTACGACCCGCCCCGGCGGCTCGTCCAGGCCGTCGACGAGGAGGCCCGCTCGCTGATCGGCGAGTCGGACGACCTCTCGGCGCCCGAGCCCAGCTTCCCGTTCGTCCCTCGTATCGCCCGGCTGCCGCGCGACCGCCCGCTGGACCGTCCGGCCCTGCCCGCGCCGTCGCCGGAAGCCACCGAGGAGAGCGAGCGCGATTCGCTGACCAGCCTGCTGGAGGCGGTACCGAGCTTCCGCGGCGACATGGTCGTGCCGGAACGACCCTCCTCCACGGAAACCCCGGAGGAACCGGCACCCGAACCCGAGGTGGAGGAGCCCCCGGCTCCCGCGGCCTCGGCCGGTTCCGCGTACGCGGACGTACTGATGCCGCGCTCGGTCGGCGCCCACCGCGACCGGCTGGTCGGGGCGACCGACCGCCAGGCGGAGGCGGACGGGGTGCGTCCCGGGCGTAGAGCGGCGGTTCCGAGCTGGGACGAGATCGTGTTCGGCACGCGCCGCAAGAACAAGGAGTAGCTCCGCTGGAGGGGCCGCGAGGGGTTGTCGGTTTGCTGCGGCGCCGTCGTGGCCTGTCGCGCAGTTCCCCGCGCCCCTGAACGGGGCGCTGCGCGCCCCCCCCGTTCAGCCGAACGGGGGGGCGTGGAACTGTTGGTCTACTGCGGGTCCGGGCCCACGGCCACCGGGCGCAACGGATCACTCGACCACTCCGACCACGAGCCGACGTACAGCGCCGCCGGGATGCCCGCGACCGCCAGGGCCAGGACCTCGTGGGCGCCCGAGACGCCCGAGCCGCAGTACACGCCCACCGCGGTGGTGTCCGTCGTGCCCAGGGCCTTGAAACGGGCCGTCAGCTCGTCCGCGGGCAGGAAGCTCCCGTCGGGCCCCACGTTCTCGTTCGTCGGGGCCGAGACCGCGCCCGGGATATGGCCCCCGACCCGGTCGATGGGCTCGACCTCGCCCCGGTAACGCTCCCCCGCGCGCGCGTCGAGCAGCAGCCCGGAGCGGGCCAGCGCGGCGGCCCCGTCCGCGTCCAGCAGCTCGACCGCTCCCGGTACCGGCGTGAAGTCGCCCTCGGCGGGCGCGGGTACGTCCGTGTCGAGCGCCCCCTCCCAGGACGGCAACCCGCCGTCAAGGACCCGCACGTCCGGGTGACCCGTCCAACGCAGCAGCCACCACGCGCGGGCCGCCGCCCAGCCCTGTCCACCGTCGTACACAACGACCGGGACGCCGGACGAGACGCCCGCGCGGCGCATGGCGGCGCCGAACACCTCCGGGTCGGGCAGCGGATGCCGGCCGGCCGCCCCCGACGCGGAGGCGAGTTCCCGGTCCAGGTCGACGAAGACCGCGCCGGGGAGATGCCCGGCCACGTACGCGACACGCCCGTCGAAGGGGGCCGCGCCGGGCATGCTCAGCTGCCAGCGGATGTCGAGCAGGACCGGCGGACGGGAACCGGCCAGCTCGTTCACTAGTTCGAGTGCGGAGATGATGGCGTTCATGGCTCCATCCTTGCGCACGGGGTGGCCGCGGCGGCCAGGTCGGGCTACTCTCCCGCCGGACAGGTTCGATCACCAGGCGTACTGGATCGGGCACATGCTGTACGACCGATGGACACCCTGCGGCAATCGCACGGAAACGGGCGGGAAACGGCGGATCGGGCACCCTCAGGACGAGGACGTGCGGGGGTCGGCGCGGCCGGAGCGCGCGGTACCGCGGGTGGTGCGAGCATCGGCACGGGGCGTGCGTGCGCGTGGGATCACGGCACGGCACGACGGACGTACGGGACGAGGCACACCGTACGACGGCATGCGGCAGGTCCGCCGATGCGGCGGACAGCGGAAGTGACACGGCCACCGCGAGGGGTCGAGGAGAGAGTGACGATGACCGAGGCACGGGAGTCGGCCGGCCGGAACAGCGAGGCGCACGACCGGCACGCGCCCGGCACACCCTGCTGGGTGAGTCTGATGGTGCACGGAATGACCGCGACCCAGGACTTCTACGGAGACCTGTTCGGCTGGGAGTTCGAACCGGGCCCCCAGCAGCTCGGCTGGTACGTCCGGGCCCGGCTGGACGGCCATGAGGTGGCCGGCATCGGCCAGCTGCCGCCGGACCGCCATCTCCCGATCGCGTGGACGCCGTACCTCGCCTCGGACGACGCGGACCTCACGGCGGAGATGGTCCGGCACTCGGGCGGCACGGTGGGCGTCGGCCCGCTGGACGCGGCCGAGGCGGGACGGCTGGCGATCGCCTCCGACCCGATGGGAGCGGTGTTCGGCATCTGGCAGGCCGCCGCCCATCTGGGCACGGACATCACCGGCGTCCCCGGCACGCCCGCCTGGAACGAGCTGGTGACCCGGGACTCGTCGAGCGTCGCCAAGTTCTACAAGACCGTCTTCGGCTACGAGGAGGAGCCTGTGGTGTCGGCGAACTTCGACTACGTCACCCTGCACGTCGAGGGCCGTCCGGTCGCCGGCATCCACGGCGTGGGCAACGCCCTGCCCCGGGACCGGGGCCCGCACTGGATGACGTACTTCGAAGTCGCCGACGCGGACGCGGCGGTCGCCCGTCTGGTGGACCTGGGCGGCCATGTCGTCAAGCCTCCGCACGACAGCCCACACGGCCGCGTGGCGACGGTGACGGACCCGGAGGGGGCGATGTTCTCCCTGATCCAGGGGGCGCACTGAAGGCCCCCTGGAAGGGCCTTTAGGCCGGCCGCAGAACGCTGTGGATCGCCGCCTCGCCGGCCGCGAAGATCGAGTCCTCGCGCACCGTCGCGCCCGGACTCGGTGCGTGCATCATCGTTCCGTCGCCGACACAGATGCCCACGTGACCGACGTGGCCCAGGTCGCCGTGGAAGAAGACCAGGTCACCGGGCCGGATGTCGGCGAGGTGGATCGCCATGCCGGCGCTCGCCTGCTCGTGCACGGCACGCGGGAGGGCGACCCCGGCGGCCTTCCAGGCGGCCTGGATGAGACCGGAGTTGTCGTAGGACCCCGGTCCCACCGCGCCCCAGACGCACGGCCTGCCGATCTGCGCACGGGCGAAGGCGACCGCCTTCGCGGCCTTCGCACCGGGCTCCAGACCGAACGCGATGCCGTTGCCGATGCTCGCGCCCGCCCCGGCGCCACCGCCGCCAAGGAACGGGTCGGTGCCGTAGTAGGTTCCCGTGCCGTAGGACGTCTGCGCGACGTACGAGGTCTGCGCGACGTAGGGCGCCTGTGCGACGTAGGGCGTCTCCGCGACGGGGAACGGATCGGTGACGGGGAACGGGTCCGCCACCGGGAACGGGTTCGCGACCAGGGGGAGTTCGGTGACGAGGGCGTAGTTCCCGTCGCGGAGCGTGCCCGCGTAGAGGGGCGTGCCTTCGAGGGACGCGTCCGCTCCGAGGCCGGCCGGCTGGGGCAGTTGCGGCACCTCTGCCGGCAGGGAGCCGGCCGTCGGGAGCGGAGCGGTGCCCATGGCGGGCGTCGGGAACCAACTGGGCTCGGCGGGAAGCGCGGTCAGGCCCCCCGTGGCTTCCTGCCGTGGTGAGGGCACGCCCGGCAGCACGGTCGTGGGCGCGGCAGGCAGTTCGGCGACCGGCGCGGGCGGCAGTTCGGCCCTGGGTGCGGGCGACAGTTCGAGCGCCGATCCCGCGGGCAACGCGGCCATGGGTCCGGCGGTCAGCTCCGGCACAGGGCGGGCTGCCGGCTCGGCGGGAGGGCTCGCGGGGCGAGCGGGGCGGGACTCGGCCGCGCGGGCCGGCCTCCTGTCGGGCGGCAGTACGGCCGGCAGGGTCGGGCCCAGTTTGGCGCGCGCCGCGTCGAACCACGGCCGGGTGACCTCGTCGAGGGCGGGGTCGGAGCGCCTGCGGGCGGTGTCGGGCGTCGGGTTGACGCGCCTGCGCATGCCGACCTTCATCGCACGGGTGGCGTTGAAGGTCCCGGATGCGCTTTCGGCCTGGTCGTAGAGGCTGTTGATCCGCTGCTGGACCTCCTCACGGCTCGGCCCATCATTACGGGTTCGTTCCGGCGCCATGCGGGACGAGCTCCTTCCGTGTTCCACCCCCGAGTCAACTGTCAGCTTCGAACAGCGACTTGGGAAGAAGTCGTACGGAGGTCAACTTAGCCAACTTGTGCGGTTCAAGTGAAGGTTGAAGCGCGAAATGTCCGATACGTAATTGTGACCTTCGTCGTATCGGGGGTGGTTCGGGGTTCGGGCGAGGCGTTCGGGGAACGCGAGACGACCTGAGAAACGGAGTGGTCCGCTCGGTCTGCGGCGCTCAGGCAGGGCCGACCGGCAGGACGTCCGGTGAGAGCACGCCGGCGTGGGCGGAGGCGCTCGTCATACGGCGACGGTGGTGGCGTCGGCACAGCACCTCGTAGCCGACCTCCGCGGCGAGGCTGCTCACATCGCCGACCACGACCTGCTCGCCCTCCACCACCATCTCGCCGTTGACGGTGCGGGCGTTGTGCGTGGCACGCGCTCCGCACCAGCACATCGCCTCCACCTGGAGCGTCTCTATCCGGTCCGCCAGCTCGATCAGCCGCCGCGAGCCCGGGAAGAGCTTCGTGCGGAAGTCGGTGGTGATGCCGAAGGCGTAGACGTCGAGCCGCAGGTCGTCGACCACGCGCGCGAGTTGGTCGATCTGGTCCGGCGCCAGGAACTGCGCCTCGTCCACGATCAGATAGTCGACCCGGCCGCCCTGCGACACCCGGTCCACGACATAGCCGTACAGATCCATCCCCAGGACCGCCTCGACCGCGTCGGTCACCAGACCGAGCCGCGAGGAGAGCTTGCCCTCCCCCGCGCGGTCGTCCCGGGTGAAGATCAGGCCCTGCAGTCCCCTCGCCGACCGGTTGTGCGCGATCTGCAGCGCCAGGGTCGACTTCCCGCAGTCCATCGTCCCGGAGAAGAACACCAGCTCGGACATGGGAGGTTGAGCACCTTTCGGCGAGGGACACGGGGGAGGGTCGGGCGGGTCGGGAAGGGGGCGAGCGTCAGGAGCGTACTTGGAGCAGCGGGACGAGCTGTTCCGCGGGGGTCATCGAACCGTGGTTGCCGACCATCGCGGACTCCCTCGGCTCCCGCTCGGAGGCGACGATCAGGACGTCGTCCCGCGCCGCTGCGACGACATCGCCGATCCGGGCGTACACCCGTTCGTCGACCGTCGGTCCGAACCAGCCCGCCGCGATCGCCTCGTCGCGCGAGGCCACCCAGAACTGCTCACCGAGCACCTCGCGCCAGCAGGTCAGTACGTCGGACTGGGCACCCGGCACCGCGTACACGTGCCGCGCCCGGCCCTCGCCGCCCAACAGGGCGACGCCGGCGCGCAGTTCCCAGTCCTCGTCGAAGTCGATGCGGTGCTGCTCGTCGAACGGGATGTCGATCATGCCGTGGTCCGCGGTGACGTACAGCGCGGCGCGCGGCGGGAGTTGCTCCGCCAGTCGCTGGACGAGCCGGTCGACGTACATGAGCTGACCGCGCCAGGCGTCCGAGTCGACGCCGAAGCGGTGGCCCTTGCCGTCCACCTCGGCGTAGTACGTGTAGACCAACGAGCGGTCACCGGCGGCCAGTTGCTGGGCGGCGAGGTCCATGCGGTCCTCGCCGGAGAGCTTCCCCCGGAACGTTCCGCCACTGAGCGCGATCTTGGTCAACGGGGTGTTCTCGAAGGTCGGCGAGGAGACCTGAGCGGTGTGCACACCGGCCTCGTGCGCCCGCTGGAACACCGTGGGGTACGGCTGCCACGCGCGCGGGTCCGTCCACGGCTGCCAGCGCAGCTGGTTCATCAGCTCGCCGGTGGCCGGGTTGCGGACGGTGTAGCCGGGCAGGCCGTGCGCGCCCGGCGGCAGCCCGGTGCCGACCGAGGCGAGGGAGGTCGCGGTGGTCGCCGGGTAGCCGGCGGTGATCGGGCGGCCCGTGTCACCGCGTGAGCTGCTGAGCAGCGAGGTCATGAAGGGAGCCTCGTCCGGGTGGTCCCGGAGCTGCTCCCAGCCCAGTCCGTCGATCAGGAACACGCAGTTCCGGTCGGCGGGCGCCAGCTCCGGGATGGCCGGAGACATGCCCGGTACGTCCATGCCCGCTGCCAGGGTGGGCAGCAGGTCGGCGAGCGAGCCCGTGCCGTAGTGCGGGACGGGGGCGGAGGAGACTGCGAGTGGTTCCGGGTGGTCCCAGGTGGTGGGCTGGGACATCAGCGGGCGACGTCCGCGGTCGCCTCGGAGAGGGCCTGCGCGAAGACGAGGGCCTGGCGCACCGTCTCGGGACCGTCCCCGGCCTCGCTGACGCGCAGGCTCAGGTCGTCCGCCGTGGAGCTGCCCGTGTAGCCGTGGTCGGCCTCGCAGTTGGGGTCACCGCAGGCGGCCGGCTCCAGGTCGATGCGGGCGACGGCGCCCCAGCCGATGGTCAGGACGACCTCACGGGGCAGCGTGCCGGGCGTGTACGACTCCGGGTTGGCGACGACTCTGCTGAGCACGACGGACGAGATCCGGCCGAGCTTCACGGACTCCGTGGACGTGGTGGCGTACGGCGTCGGGGACGTGGTGTCCGCGGCCTGCTCGTCGGTGTGGCTGACGATGAAACGGTTGCCCGTGAGGACGAGCACGGTCACGTGCCGACGCACCTCGTTGGCGTCGAACGTCGTCTCCTGGTGGACCAGGTACGACCTGATGGAGTCGCCGCCGATCGCGGCCTCCACCGCCTCGGCCACGAGGGCCGGGTAGTAGCCGCTGCGCTCGATCGCCGCTCGCAGCCCCTGGGTCGTCGTACTGGTCTTGGCCATGTGCCCATCCTACGGGGGCCCACTGACTGCGAGGCACCGCTCAGTACACAGGAAGTGTCCTGGGACCCAGGTCGTCACGGACGGGCGGCGGCGCCAGCCGCACCGACGCCCCGAGCACGCTCAGACCGTGCTGTGCGACGACCACCGGCTCCAGGGACACCGCGATGACCTCGGGGTGGTCGTCGACGAGCCGCGACACCCTGAGCAGCAGCTCCTCCAGCGCCTCCGTGTCGACCGGAGCCGAACCACGCCAGCCGAAGAGGAGCGGCGCCGTCCGGATCGACCGGATCAGCGAGGCCGCGTCGCGGTCGGTGACCGGTATCAGCCGGTGCGCGGTGTCCCCGAGGAGCTGCGAGGCGGGCCCGGCGAGCCCGAAGGAGAGCACCGCTCCGGCCGCCGGGTCGATGACCGCCCGTACGACGGTGTCGACTCCCCGCGATGCCATCCCCTGCACGACGGGCCGCACCTCGTCCGGCTCCCCGAAGAGGTCGGTCAACTCGGCGTACGCCCGCCGCAGTTGCTCCTCGTCCGCGAGATCCAGGCGTACGCCGCCCAGGTCGGCGCGGTGGCGCAGGTGCGGGGCGGTGGCCTTGAGGGCGACGGGGTAACCGATGGTCCGCGCGGCGGCCACGGCGTCGTCGGGACTCAGCGCGGGGAGGGCCCTGCGCACCGGGATGCCGTACGTCCCGAGCAGCTCGCACGTCTCGTCCGTACCGAGGGTGAGCCCCTGCCCGCGCGCGAGGAGCCCGCCGATCAGCTCGGCGGCCCCCTTCTCGTCGATGTCCGCGTCGATGGACTCGGGCACCTTGCCGGGCTCGGCGGCCTCCCGCCGCCACTGCGCGTACTTCACGGCCTCGGAGAGGGCCCGGACGGCACGCTCGGCGGCGGGGTAGGCGGGGATGAGACGGGAGCAGGAGTCGGGGGAGGGTGGGGGCGGCGACGCCGGTGTCGGTGACACGGGTGCGGTGGGCGGCAGGCCTGGCCCCGCGGTGGGCGGCTGCCCCGGCCCCACGGCGAGCGGGCGGTCCGCCTCCTCGGTGGGCGGGCGTTCCGCAGGGCGGAGCCGCTGGGCACCGCCGGGTGCCGTGGAACCCGCCTGTGGTGCGGTGCTGGCGGCGGCCGACAGCGCCTCCGCAAGCCCGCCCAGCTCCACGTGCACCACCAGCACCGGCTTACCGGGAACCTCCGCCGCGGCCGACCGAAGCGCCTCGGCCAACGCGGCGTCCCGTGGGGGTCCCTCCCCCACCGTGGGGATCGCGGTCACGACCACCGCATCGCACCCCTCGTCCGCCAGCGCCTCCGACAGCGCCCGGCGGAAGTCCTCCGGCGACGCCCCCGTCGTCAGGTCCAGCGGCGCCGACGGCCGCAGCTCCTCGGAGAGGCACGCGTCGTACGTCAGCAGGCCCAGCGACTCCGAGTTCCCCAGAATCGCCACCCGCGGGCCGGCGGGCAGTGGCTGCCGGGCCAGCAGCAGCCCCGCGTCGACCAGTTCGGTGATCGTGTCCACCCGGATCACCCCGGCCTGCCGCAGCAGCGCGGACACCGTCGCGTGCGGCAGCCGCGTGGCCCGTACGGCATGCCCCTGGGGAGCGGCACCTCCGTGCCGCGTCCCCTGCACGACCACCAGCGGCTTCGCCGCCGCCGTGCGCCGCGCGAGGCGCGTGAACTTGCGCGGGTTGCCGATGGACTCGAGGTACATGAGGACGACATCGGTGTCCGGGTCGTCGTACCAGTACTGGAGTACGTCGTTGCCGGACACGTCGGCCCGGTTGCCGGAGGAGACGAACGTCGACACGCCCGTGACCCCGGTGACGCCTCCCCCGCGCCGGTGCAGCCGGGAGAGAAGTGCGATCCCGATGGCACCGGACTGCGCGAACAGGCCGATCCTGCCGGGCCTCGGCATCTCGGGGGCGAGCGACGCGTTCAGCCGGACGTCCTCGGCCGTGTTGATGACGCCGAAGGCGTTGGGGCCGATGATGCGCATCCCGTACGTGCGCGCGTGCCGTACGAGTTCGCGCTGCCGCTCCCGTCCCTCGGGGCCGCCGCTCTCGGCGTACCCGGCGGAGACCACGACGAGCCCCTGTACTCCGTGCTCTCCGCACTCGGCGACGACATCGGGGACGTACGCGGCCGGGACGGCGACCACCGCGAGGTCGACGGAGCCCTCGATCTCACGCACCGACCGGTGGGCCGGCACTCCGTCGATGTCCTTCTGCTCCTCCGGGAAGGCGCTGTTGACCGCGTACAGGTCACCGGTGAAACCGGCCTCCCTGATGTGGTCGAGGACGCTGCGGCCGACACCGCCGGGGGCGCGGCCGACGCCGATGACGGCCACGGCGCCCGGGACGAGCAGCCGCCGTACGGAACGTCCCTCGGCCCGCTGCTCCCGCGCGCGCTGGACGGCGAGCGAGCGGTCGGTGGGCTCCAGGTCGAACTCCAGGCGGACGACGCCGTCCTCGAAGCTGCGCTTCTGGGTGTACCCGGCGTCCGTGAACACCTTGATCATCTTGTTGTTGGCCGGCAGCACCTCGGCGGCGAAGCGGCGGATGTCGCGCTCGCGGGCGACGGCCGCGATGTGTTCGAGGAGGGCGGAGGCGACACCCCGGCCCTGGTGGGCGTCCTGCACCAGAAAGGCGACCTCGGCCTCGTGGGCGGGGCCGGACGCGGGCAGGCCGTCGGCATCAATGCGGTCATAGCGTACGGTGGCGATGAACTCGCCGCCGACCGTGGCCGCGAGCCCCACCCGGTCCACGAAGTCGTGGTGGGTGAAGCGGTGGACGTCCTTTGCGGACAGGCGCGGGTAGGGCGCGAAGAAGCGGTAGTACTTCGACTCGTCCGAAACCTGCTCGTAGAAGCTGACCAGCCGGTCGGCGTCGTCCGCGGTGATGGGCCGGATGCGCGCGGTGCCGCCGTCACGCAGCACGACGTCCGCCTCCCAGTGGGCGGGGTACTCGTGCCGGTCCGACGAGTTCTGCATGCGCCCCAGAGTACGGCTCGCGTCCGACAACGTCGCGAGGCAGTCTGTGGGGAACCGAAGTCGGGCCCAGGCCGGTGTCCGAACGCGGTTCCGGGACAGGTTTCCCCCTGCTTCCCGGCACGCTTCACGCTATGGAACAATGGTCTAGACAACCCTGAGAGCTGAAGGGCAGCATCACATGGCTGAGCGCCGCGTCAACGTCGGCTGGGCGGAGGGCCTCCACGCCCGCCCCGCCTCCATCTTCGTCCGTGCGGCCACGGCCGCCGGCGTCCCCATGACGATCGCCAAGGCCGACGGCAACCCCGTCAACGCGGCCTCCATGCTGGCGGTCCTCGGCCTGGGTGCCCAGGGCGGCGAGGAGATCGTCCTCGCTTCTGAGGCAGAGGGCGCCGACGCGGCACTCGACCGCCTGGCGAAGCTGGTGGCCGAGGGACTGGAAGAACTCCCCGAGACGGTCTGAGAAATTGAGGGCGGCGACAGCCGTCGCCCCAAAGGCGCCACCCGCACACGCGAAGGGCTCACCCGGAATTCCGGGTGAGCCCTTCGCGTTTATCGTTTACGGGCAGCAGAAATAATCCCCCGCGAATTCCACCCTCTTTGTATACGGCGCCCGTGTTAATGCCGCAGGCCCGTCATGTTTACGGGATGTTGCGAAGTCCTCACACGCTCCGGACGGTCTCCGTTGCCCGGAAAGCGCAGCCGGTGCGCGCCGGTCGCCCGCTCGGTGTGCAGTGCCGTGATCGCCCGCGCCCGCTCACTGTCACCGCGCGCCACGGCGTCCACGATCGCCCCGTGCTCGGTCCAGGACTCGACGGGGTTCGCCGGGGCCTCCACCGCGTACATCCACGCGATCTTGTGCCGGAGCTGGGTGAGCGTCGCGGTGAGGGCGTGGCTTCCGGAGGCCTGGGCGAGCGTCTCGTGGAACCAGCCGCCCAGGGAGCGCAGATCCTCACTATTGCCCCTCCTGGCCCGCTCCTGCCCCAGCCTGACCAGGCCGCGCAGCACCTTCAGATGGGCCTCGGTGCGCCGCTGGGCGGCCCGGGAGGCACCGAGCGGCTCCAGGAGCATGCGCATCTCCAGCAGGTCGGAGGCCTCCTGCTCGGTGGGTTCCGCGACGCACGCGCCCGCGTGCCGCCGGGTCACCACGAAGCCCTCGGCCTCCAGGGTGCGCAGGGCCTCGCGGACGGGGACGCGCGAGACGCCGTACCGGCGCGCGAGCAGTTCCTCGGTGAGCCGGCTGCCGCGCTCGTAGACACCGGCGACGATGTCGTCCCGGATCGCCGTGCATACCGAGTGCGCCGGAATACGCATGTCCGACCTCCGCTTTAATCCCCGTGAAACGTCGACGATTGACGTGTGTTCAGTGACTCTATTGCAGAGAACCGGAATTTCCGACGGCAGGCCGGAATCCAGGGATATTTTTTGGACACAGGGCCACCGGAAACGCCGAAAGCCCCGACTCGGGGAGCCGGGGCGACGACAAGAGATGCGGGCGGTTGTCAGACGTTCACACCGTGCGAGCGGAGGTAGGCGACGGGGTCCATGTCCGAGCCGTACTCCGGGGTCGTACGGGCCTCGAAGTGGAGGTGCGCACCGGTGACGTTGCCGGTGGCCCCGGAGAGACCTATCTGCTGGCCCGGGGTGACCGTCTGCCCGACGGACACGTTGATGGACGACAGATGACCGTACTGAGTGTACGTACCATCAATCATCTTGATCACGATGTTGTTGCCGTAGGAGCCGCCCCAGCCTGCCTCGACGACGGTGCCGGAGCCCACCGCGTGGACGGTGGTGCCGGACGCGGCGTGGAAGTCGATGCCGGTGTGGTTGCCGGAGGACCAGACGGCGCCGCCCGCCTTGTAGCCGGTGGAGATGTACGAGCCGGAGATCGGGGTGACGAAGGTGTTGAGGCGCTTGCGCTCGACCTCGCGGGCGGCGCGGGCCTCCGCCTCGCGTGCCTCCTTGACCCGCTCCTCCGCCTCCTTCTTCGCGGCGGCCAGGGCCCGCTTCTCGGCGGCGGCCTTCTCTGCGGCCTGCTCCTGGGCCGCGGCCTGCGCGTCGATCTGGTCGGCGAGCGACTCGCCGATGGAGATCACCGGGGTGAGGCCGGTCTGCTCGACCGCGGACTCCGCGGCGAGCGCCGGGGCGGCGAGGCTGCCGACGGCGCCGGTGGTGGCGAGGGCCGCGACGCCGGCCGCGCGGACGGTCGTACGGGTGACAAGGCTGGGGCGGCGGGGACGACGGTGCTTCCCGGTGGCGCGGGTGAACGCCATGTAGTGGCTGGTCCTTTCCTTCCTTCTCGCCTACCGGGTTAGCTGACGGGTTCGGAGCAGGAAGGTCTCCTACGGACCCCCTCGCTGGGCGCGCGGGCGTCCGATTCACCCCAGGGACTGCACAGTGTGGGTCCCCGGCTCCCCTGGCTCGCGCCATGTGGGGACTCGGCGATGACTGTCCGGGTGCCGCGGCTGCGGCGCACTGCGTGACGGACAGCCGGACCGACGCTAAGCCGCACAACTTTCAATCAACAAACCGATCACGGGTTTTGTAGCGTATGCCACAGGGCAGACGGTCAACCTCTCCATCAATACGGGCAACTTGCACATCAATATGGACAAGAGGGGCCCGGTGACGCTTCCGTCACCGGGCCCCTGTCGTGTACGCGGGTGCCGTTACTCGGCGGGTACGACGGTCACTTCGCCGATACCGAGGGCCCGGACGGGCTCCTCGATCGTCGCCGCGTCGCCGACGAGGACCGTCACCAGCCGGTCCACCGGGAAGGCGTTCACGGCCGCCGCCGTGGCCTCCACGGTGCCGGTGGCGGCGAGCTGCCGGTACAGCGTGGCCTGGTAGTCGTCAGGCAGGTGCTGCTCCACCTGGTCGGCCAGCGTGCTCGCCACGGCCGCCGCAGTTTCGTACTTGAGCGGAGCGACGCCCACCAGGTTCTGCACCGCGACATCACGCTCGGCGTCTGTGAGCCCCTCGGCCGCGAGCGTGCGCAGCACCTTCCACAGGTCCTCCAGGGCGGGACCGGTGTTCGGGGTGTCGACGGAGCCGCTGATGGCGAGCAGCGCGGCGCCCGAACCGTCCGGGGCCGAGCGCAGGACCTGGCCGAACGCCCGCACACCGTAGGTGTAGCCCTTCTCCTCGCGCAGAACGCGGTCCAGGCGGGAGGTGAGGGTGCCGCCGAGGCAGTACGTGCCGAGGACCTGGGCGGCCCAGACGCGGTCGTGCCGGTCGGCGCCGACGCGGCCGATGAGCAGCTGGGTCTGTACGGCGCCCGGGCGGTCCACGATGACGACCCGGCCGGTGTCGTCGGCGGTCACCGGCGGCACGGGCCGCGGTTCGGCCGTCGAGCCGGTCCACTCCCCCAGGGTGTCGCCGAGCAGCGCGTCCAGGTCGACACCGGTGAGGTCGCCGACGACCACGGCGGTGGCCGTGGCGGGGCGGACATGCCTCTCGTAGAAGGCCCGTACGGCCGCGGAGTCGATCTTCGCGACCGTCTCCTCGGTGCCCTGGCGCGGACGCGACATGCGCGAGGTCTCCGGGAACAGCTCCTTGTAGAGCTGCTTGGCGGAGCGGCGGGCCGGGTTGGCCGTCTCGTGCGGGATCTCGTCGAGCCGGTTGCGCACCAGCCGCTCGATCTCGCTGTCCGCGAACGCGGGTGCCCTGAGGGCGTCGGCCAGCAGACCGAGCGCCTTGGGGAGCCGCGACACGGGGACTTCGAGGCTGAGGCGTACGCAGGGGTGGTCGGCGTGCGCGTCGAGGGTGGCGCCGCAGCGCTCCAGTTCGGCGGCGAACTCCTCGGCGGAGTGCTTGTCGGTGCCTTCGGA
This sequence comes from Streptomyces sp. NPDC000878, assembly GCF_053599695.1. Taxonomy (NCBI): domain Bacteria; kingdom Bacillati; phylum Actinomycetota; class Actinomycetes; order Kitasatosporales; family Streptomycetaceae; genus Streptomyces; species Streptomyces sp. NPDC000878. The sequence continues at coordinate 25,993 of NZ_JBSFMT010000023.1, forward strand.
GAAGGCCCTGGCCATGATCGTGGCCACGCCGTCGAGACCGGCCGGCTCGGCCTCCAGGGGAGCGTCGACGAGTACCTCGACGGCGACGATCTGCTGGCCGGGGCGGTGGCAGCGCAGGACGGTCAGGCCGTTGCCGAGCGTGCCGCGTCCGGGGGCCGGGAAGGCCCAGGGCCTGGCCTCGCCCGCCTGGGGCTGGGGGTGGAACTCCATCGTGGCGAGCCCGGTCACTTGGCCGCCTCCTCGGTGTCGGTGGCGTTGTCGGCGGTCAGGGGCTCGTAGACGAGCACCGCGCGGTTGTCGGGGCGCAGCCGGTCCTTGGCGGCCTGCTGGACCTCCTCGGCGGTCACCTCCAGCACGCGCTGGACGGCGGTCAGCGCGAGCTGCGGGTCACCGAACAGCACGGCGAAGCGGCACAGTTCGTCGGCGCGGCCCGCGACCGTGCCGAGGCGGTCCAGCCACTCGCGCTCCAACTGCGCCTGGGCGCGCTCCATTTCCTCGGCCGTGGGGCCCTCGGCGGCGAACCGGGCGAGTTCCTCGTCGACGGCGGCCTCGATGACCGGCACCTCGACGTCCGCGGAGGTCTTCACGTCCAGCCAGCCCAGCGAGGGCGCTCCGGCCAGCCGCAGCAGACCGAACCCGGCCGCAACGGCCGTACGGTCCCGCCGTACGAGCCGGTTGTAGAGCCGGGAGGACTCGCCGCCGCCGAGGACGGTGAGCGCCAGGTCGGCCGCGTCGCACGCGCGCGTGCCGTCCTCCGGGAGCCGGTAGGCGGCCATCAACGCGCGCGCGGGGACCTCCTCCACGACGACCTCGCGCAGCTGCTCGCCGATGACGTCGGGGAGGGCGCCGGAGCGCGGCGCGGGCTTGCCGTCGTGCCCGGCGATGGAGCCGAAGTACTTCTCGACCCAGGCGAGTGTCTCCTCGGGGTCGATGTCCCCGACGACCGACAGGACGGCGTTGTTGGGCGCGTAGTACGTGCGGAAGAACGCCCGCGCGTCCTCCAGGGTCGCCGCGTCCAGGTCCGCCATCGAGCCGATCGGCGTGTGGTGGTAGGGGTGGCCCTCCGGGTAGGCGAGGGCGGTCAGCTTCTCGAACGCCGTCCCGTAGGGGACGTTGTCGTAGCGCTGGCGGCGCTCGTTCTTGACGACGTCCCGCTGGTTCTCCATGGACTCGTCGTCGAGGGCCGCGAGCAGCGAGCCCATGCGGTCGGCCTCCAGCCAGAGGGCCAGCTCCAGCTGGTGGGTGGGCATGGTCTCGAAGTAGTTGGTGCGCTCGAAGCTGGTGGTGCCGTTGAGCGAGCCGCCCGCGCCCTGGACCAGTTCGAAGTGGCCGTTGCCCTTCACCTGGCCCGAGCCCTGGAACATCAGGTGCTCGAAGAGGTGAGCCAGGCCCGTACGGCCCTTGACCTCGTGGCGTGACCCGACGTCGTACCAGAGGCACACCGCCGCGACCGGGGTCAGGTGGTCCTCGGAGAGCACCACGCGCAGCCCGTTGGCGAGGCGGTGCTCTGTCGCTGTCAGGCCGCCGGAGCCTGCCTCGGCTGTGGCCGTGTGACCCATGGGCATGTACGTCCCTTCGATCGCGGATGCGGTTGTTGCAACCGCTGATTTCCTGCCGGTCCTGCCACTGTATGCAAGCGTGTGGAGTGCTGGCGAAGTTCCCGGCGGACGTACGCCGAGAGCGAGATTCCCCGGCTCCGGGGCGGTACGTTTCAGCAACGTCGCCCACCACCGAACACCGCCGCAGGCACGGGCCTTGGTCCGCGTTGTCAGTGCGGCAGTCCACAATGGTCCGCGTCAGATCCCGTTCACGTCTCAGCAAGAGTGAAGCGCCCCGTAGGCGAACGACCAGGAAACAGAAGGAGCCGGCAGCGATGGCCCGCCGCAGCACGAAGACCCCGCCGCCCGATGACTTCGAGGAGCGGATCCTCGACATCGACGTCGTCGACGAGATGCAGGGCTCCTTCCTCGAGTACGCGTACTCGGTCATCTACTCCCGAGCCCTGCCCGATGCCCGCGACGGCCTCAAACCGGTACACCGTCGCATCGTCTACCAGATGAACGAGATGGGCCTGCGCCCCGACCGCGGCTATGTGAAGTGCGCCCGCGTCGTGGGCGAGGTCATGGGTAAGCTGCACCCCCACGGCGACTCGTCGATCTACGACGCCCTGGTGCGGCTCGCCCAGCCGTTCTCCATGCGTGTGCCGCTGGTCGACGGCCACGGCAACTTCGGTTCGCTGGGCAACGACGACCCGCCGGCCGCCATGCGGTACACCGAGGCCCGGATGGCCGACGCGACGTCCCTGATGACGGAGTCGATCGAAGAGGACACGGTCGACTTCGCGCCCAACTACGACGGCCAGGAGCAGGAACCGGTGGCGCTGCCCGCCGCCTTCCCGAACCTGCTGGTGAACGGCGCGTCGGGCATCGCCGTCGGTATGGCCACCAACATGCCGCCGCACAACCTCGGCGAGGTCATCTCGGCCGCCCGTCACCTGATCCGCTACCCGAACGCGGACCTCGACACGCTGATGCGGCACGTCCCGGGCCCCGACCTGCCCACCGGCGGCCGGATCGTCGGCCTCGCCGGCATCAGGGACGCGTACGAGACGGGCCGTGGCACGTTCAAGATCCGCGCCACGGTGGCGGTGGAGAACGTGACGCCGCGCCGTATGGGCCTGGTCGTCACCGAACTGCCCTTCACCGTCGGCCCGGAGAAGGTGATCGCCAAGATCAAGGACCTGGTCGGTTCGAAGAAGCTCCAGGGCATCGCCGACGTCAAGGACCTCACCGACCGCAACCACGGCCTGCGTCTCGTCATCGAGATCAAGAACGGCTTCGTGCCGGAAGCCGTCCTGGAACAGCTCTACAAGCTGACGCCGATGGAGGAGTCCTTCGGCATCAACAACGTGGCGCTGGTGGACGGCCAGCCCCTCACGCTCGGCCTCAAGGAACTCCTTGAGGTCTACCTCGACCACCGCTTCGAGGTCGTCAGGCGCCGCTCGGAGTTCCGCCGCAGCAAGCGCCGTAACCGGCTGCACCTGGTCGAGGGCCTGCTCACCGCGCTGGTGGACATCGACGAGGTCATCCGGCTGATCCGCTCCAGCGACAACTCCGCGCAGGCGAAGGAACGCCTGATGGAGCGCTTCGGCCTGTCCGAGATCCAGACGCAGTACATCCTGGACACCCCGTTGCGCCGGCTGACCCGGTTCGACCGCATCGAGCTGGAGTCCGAGAAGGACCGGCTGGCCGCCGAGATCGCGGAGCTGACCCGGATCCTGGAGTCGGACGCGGAACTCCGCAAGCTGGTCTCGACCGAACTGGCCTCGGTGGCCAAGAAGTTCGGCACCGAGCGGCGTACGGTCCTGCTGGAGTCGGCCGGTGCCGCCACCGCCGCCGCGGTCCCGCTCCAGGTGGCCGACGACCCGTGCCGGGTCCTGCTGTCCTCGACGGACCTGCTGGCGCGTACGGCGAACGGCCAGCCGTTCCCGGCGGACGAGGACGGCCGGCGCGCGAAGCACGACCTGATCGTCTCGGCGGTCCCGGCGACAGCGCGGGGCGAGGTGGGCGCGGTGACTTCGTCCGGCCGTCTGCTGCGCATCAACGTCATCGACCTCCCCCAGCTCCCCGACACGATGGCGGCGCCCAACCTCTCGGGCGGCGCCCCGCTGTCGGAGTTCCTCTCCCTGGAGGACGGCGAGACGGTGGTCTGTCTGACGACGCTCGACGAGTCGTCCCCGGGCCTCGCGATCGGCACGGAACAGGGCGTCGTCAAGCGGGTGGTCCCCGACTATCCCTCCAACAAGGAGGAGTTGGAGGTCATCACGCTCAAGGACGGCGACCGGATCGTCGGCGCCGCCGAGCTGCGTACGGGCGAGGAGGACCTGGTCTTCATCACGGACGACGCCCAGCTGCTGCGTTTCCAGGCCGCCCATGTCCGTCCCCAGGGCCGTCCGGCCGGCGGTATGGCCGGCATCAAGCTGACGGACGGCGCCAAGGTGATCTCGTTCACGGCGGTGGACCCGGCGGTGGACGCGGTCGTCTTCACGGTCGCGGGCTCGCGCGGCACTTTGGACGACTCGGTGCAGACGACGGCGAAGCTGACCCCGTTCGACCAGTACCCGCGCAAGGGCCGCGCGACCGGCGGTGTCCGCTGCCAGCGGTTCCTGAAGGGCGAGGACTGTCTGTCCGTGGCCTGGGCGGGCCCGGCTCCGGCACGCGCGTCCCAGAAGAACGGCATGCCGGCGGAACTCCCGGAGATGGACCCGCGCCGCGACGGCTCGGGCGTGTCGCTGCCGAAGACGGTGGGCGTGGTGACGGGCCCGATGTAGACGGGCCCGCGCAGGTCAGCCGATCTCTTCGGAGCCCTCCGGGCTCGGCTCCTGTACGTATCTCAGGACGCCCCACATGCTGTGCTCGTCGGCGTGTGGGGCGTCGTCCATACAGGCCTCCAACTCCTTGCCGAGGGCGGGCAGTCCGATGCCGGACCCGATGAGGACGAGCCGGCTGAGCCGCTCCTCACCGTCGGCCCAGGGCTCGGGATAGAACCGCAGGAACGGCCCGACGGCATGCACGGCGTACCGGTTGCGCGGGTCGTGCGGCCCGAAGTCGACGTACCCCTTGATGCGGTAGAGCCCTTCGGGCCTGCTGTCGAGGAACTCCATCAGCCGACGCGGCTGGAGGGGAGCCGAGGAGCTGAAGGAGAGGCTGTCGTAGGCGGCGTGCAGATGCCCGGAGTGGTCCCCCTCGCTCTCCTCCCCGCCGTCCTCCTCGTGTTCGTGCAGGTCGTCGAAGGACAGCTGCCCGATACGTTCCTCGGTCGGCCGGCAGTCGAAGAGGAACTCGGGGTCCACGCGCCCGTAGTCGGCGGGGACGACGGCGGCACGGTCGACCAGCCCGCGGACGATCCCCAGGACCCGCTCACCGCCGTCGGCGACCCGGCCGACCTTGTTGACGACGACGAGGTCGGCGAGGGCGAGATGGCGGTCGATCTCGGGATGCTTCGCCCGCGTGTCGTCGAACTCGACGGCGTCGACGACCTCGACGAGCCCCCCGTACACGACCCGGGGATTCTCACTGGCGAGCACCATGCGCACGAGTTCCTGCGGTTCGGCGAGCCCGCTGGCCTCGATGACGATGACGTCGATCCGGGTTGAGGGTTGAGCGAGTCGATCAAGATAGACATCAAGTTCACTCGCATCAACAGCACAGCACAGACACCCGTTCCCCAGGGAGACGGTGGAGTCCCCCAGGGCCCCCGCGACGGCCATGGCGTCAATCTCGATGGCCCCGAAGTCATTGACGAGGGCCCCGATACGGCTGCCACCGCTGCGGTGCAGGAGGTGGTTGAGGAGGGTGGTCTTGCCGGAGCCGAGGAAGCCGGCGAGAACGATGACGGGGATCTGACGACGGCTCGGACCCGGACCCGGCTGACTCAATCTGCGACCTCTCTCACGCGGACGCACACACCGGCTCACGGCCGCGCGCACGTACGGGGAACGAATGCGGCCCCAGGATACGAGCCGGGGGATCGTCCCTGAGTGAACGATTGTCGGCAGCCGGGAAGCTGGGCTCCACCGCGCTCACGCTCCTGCTCGCCGCCAGAACGGCACCTGGCCGCACGCGTGTCAGACCACCGTCAGACCATCAACGGCACCGCCACCGGAGGCACAGGCCCCACATACCGCGCCGCCGGCCGAATGATCTTCGAGTCCTCCGCCTGTTCCAGGATGTTGGCGCTCCAGCCCACCACCCGCGCCGCCGCGAACGTCGGCGTGAACATCTCGCGCGGCAGACCGCACAGTTCCATGACGACGCCCGCGTAGAACTCGACGTTCGTGCGCAGTTCGCGGCCCGGCTTCAGTTCGGCCAGGATCGCCTCCACCCGCCGTTCGACCTCGACCGCCAGGTCGACCAGCGGGCCGCCGAACTGCTCGGCGATGCCTCGGAGCATGCGGGAGCGAGGGTCCTCGGTGCGGTAGACCGGGTGGCCGAAGCCCATGATGCGGTCACCGGCGAGGACGCGTTCGCGGATCCAGGCGTCGATGCGGTCCGCCGTGCCGATCGCGTCCAGGGTGTCCAGCGCGCGGCTCGGGGCGCCTCCGTGCAGCGGGCCCGACAGGGCTCCCACCGCGCCCACCAGAGACGCCGCCACATCCGCCCCGGTCGACGCGATGACCCTCGCCGTGAATGTTGATGCATTGAATCCGTGGTCAATGGTTGAGATCAAGTATTGCTCGATCGCCCTGGCATGCAGTGGGTCCGGCTCGGACCCCGTCAACATGTACAAGTAGTTGGCCGCGTACGGGAGGTCCTCCCGCGGTTCCACCGGGTCGAGGCCCCGCCCCAGCCGATGCAGTGCAGTCAGCATGGTCGGAACGGCCGCCGAGGCGACCAGGGCGTCCGCGCGCCGCTGCTCCGCGTCGATGTCGTACACGGGACGGAATCCCTTCGCCGCACCGAGCAGCGACAGCGCCGTACGCATCCCGGCCAGCGGTCCGGACCGACCGCTCGCCGCCGCGATCGCGGGCAGCGCCGCGCGCACCTCGTCGGGCAGCCGCCGCAGCGCCGCAGTCTCGGCAGTGAAGGCGGCGAGACGGTCCGCGTCCGGCAGGTCGCCGTGGACCAGAAGGTGCCAGACGTCCTCGAAGCCGCGGGTCTGCGCGAGTTCGACGGCGGAATATTGGCGGTAGTGGTAAAAGCCCTCACGCCCCCTGACGTCACCAATTCGGGTGTCGGTGACGACGACGCCCGCGAGCCCTCGCGGTACGTCGACAGCGGTGGTGGCCGCTGTGGCGGCCCGGCTGATCGGCATGTTTCCTCCCTGAACTTGATTCGACTGTCCATGATTGACGGAAACGATGTCAATATTGATTGAATCAATGCTCAGTCCACACGGATACGGTGACCCCCATGCGCGATCAAGAACCCGCCCCCGACCACACCGGCCGACGGCTGAGCACCAAGGAGACCGCCGAGCTGCTCGGTGTGAAGCCCGAGACCGTGTACGCGTACGTGAGCCGCGGTCAGCTCAGCAGCCGACGCGATCCCAGTGGCCGCGGCAGCACCTTCGACGCCAAGGAAGTTGAGGCGCTCGCCCGCCGCAACAAACGGGAAGGCAGCGGGAGTCCGGGCTCCGGCGGTGAGCTGTCGGTACGGACCCGGCTCACCCTCATCGACAAGGACCGGTACTACTTCCGGGGCGTCGACGCCGCCGAACTGGCCGCGCGTCACTCCTACGAAGAGGTCGCCGAGTGGCTGTGGACCGGCACCCTGCGCCCCGGCGTCACCTTCACCGCCCCCAAGGCCTCTGTCGCCGCCGCCCGCCGCTCCGTCAACGCGCTGCCCGAGCACAGCGACCCGGTCGACCGGCTCCGGGTCGCCGCGATCGCCGCGGCGGCGGCCGACCCGCTCCGCTTCGACCTCTCCGAGGACACCGTCCTGGGCACCGCCCGCACCCTCATCCCCACTCTCGTCGCCGCCCTGCCGACACTCTCGCCGGGCCACCGCGACGAGGGCCCGCTGGCCCACCGCCTCTGGACCCGGCTCGCCTTCCGGGCCGCCGACGAGGCGTCGCTGCGCACCCTGGACACGGCACTCGGTCTGCTCGTCGACCACGACCTGGCCGCCTCGACCCTGGCCGTACGCGTCGCCGCGTCCGCCCGCGCGCACCCCTACGCGGCAGTCTCGGCCGGCCTCGGCGTCCTCGATGGCCCGCTGCACGGCGCCGCCAGCGGCCTGGCCCACAAGATGCTCCTGGCCGTGCTCGACGAGGGCGACGCGACTCCCGTGGTCGCAGACGAGTTGCGCGCGGGCCGCCGCGTCCCCGGGCTCGGTCACCGGCTCTACCCCGGCGAGGATCCACGCGCGCGTGCCCTCTTCGCCCTCCTGGAGGAGATGCCCCAGGCCGCGCCCGCCCTCGCCGCGGCCCGCGACGTCGTGACCACCACCGCCCGTCACACACCGCTGCACGCCAACGTGGACCTCGCCCTGGCCGTGTTCACCGTCGCCTGCGGCATGGGAGCGTCGGCAGGCGAGACGATCTTCGCCGTGGCCCGTACGGCGGGCTGGATCGCGCACGCCCTGGAGGAGTACGACGAGCGCCCCCTGCGGATGCGCCCGTCCGGAACCTACGTGGGCGAGCGCCCGCCGCAACCGCTCCCGGAGTAGCCCTGGCATTAACCCCTCCCGGAGTAGCCCGACCACGCCGGAACCACGCGGGAACCACCCCCAACCGCCCTGAACCACCCGTTCCGCGCGGCTGGAAGTCGTCCCGCTCCAAGTCAGGTTAGGCTCACCTGTGTGAGTAGGTGCGCGACCGTCTCCCGGGACCTCGACGAGCCCATCGCGGGAACCGCGGCGACCGCGAGGACATGGCTGCTGCTGGAGCAGTCCGGCCCGTGGGGTGCCCAGGCGCTCACCATGAGCCACCTGGACCCCGCGTTCGGCCGCGCCCTGGAGAAGGCCACGGAGGGCACCGGCGTACGGATCGCGCTGATCCGCCGCCCCGGCCGCCACGCGGACTTCGGAACGCCCGCCGTACGACAGGTGTACGCGGCCCACACCACGCCCGGGAACGCCTGGCTGCACGGCGCCACGACCCGCACCCCCGAGCAGCTGCTCGGCCTCGACTTCGCCGCGCTCGGCAAGGGTGACCCGCGGTCCTTCGAGAGCGCGCTCCAGGGGCGGCCCCACACCGGCGATCCCCTCGCGCTCGTCTGCACCAACGGCAAGCGTGACCGCTGTTGCGCGCTGCTCGGCCGTCCCCTCGCGGCCGAACTGGCCGCCTCCGGGGTCGAGGGCGCCTGGGAGGTCACGCACCTCGGCGGACACCGCTTCTCCCCGACACTGCTCGTCCTGCCGTACGGCTACGCCTACGGCCGCGCCCAGGCACCGCACGTCAAGGAGATCCTCCAGGGCGTGCGCGAAGGGCGTGTCGTCGTGGAGGGCTGCCGCGGCGGTTCCGCCTGGGAACGGCCCGGACAGGCTGCGGAACTCGCCGTCCGCTCTGCGGCACGCGAGGACACGGCGGACGCGCTGAGCGTCGTACGGACGGACGGCTCGGCCCCGCACTGGGAGGTGACCGTCGCGCACCGGGACGGGCGCCGGTGGAGTGTCGAGGTGGTCCAGAGCGCCTCCGCGCCGCCTCGTCCGGAGAGCTGCGGATCGGCGCTGGGTTCGCCGGCGCGGATGGATGTGGTGTCGGTGCGTGCACTGGAGCCGACGGCTCCCACACGTTGATCGCGCAACGCAGAAGACGGCCGTGATCCACCCGTCAATCACCCCGTACACGTATTGATCAAGGGATCCACGTCACACCCCACTACGGCACAGCCCGCTCATCCCCGTACCTTCTTGGGTATGAGCCCCACTCCCCGCGTACGCCGCCTGCGCCTCGGTCTGCCGAGGCGGATGTTCTCGCAGGTGCTGCTGATGCAGGTGGCGATCGCCGCGGGAGTCGCGGTGCTCGCGACCGGGCTGTTCCTCGCGCCACTCAGTGATCAGCTGGACGACCAGGCCATGCGCCGGGCGCTGGCGATCGCGCAGACCACCGCGGCCCAGCCGCAGTTCGCCGAGGATCTGCGGGGAAGCAGTCCGTCGGTCGACGGGCCGGTGCAGACCGAGGCGGAGCGGATCCGGAAGGCCAGCGGGGCCGAGTACGTCGTGGTGATGGACATGCGGGGCGTGCGCTGGTCGCACACGGACCCGAAGGAGATCGGCAAGGTCGTCTCCACCGACCCCCGCCAGGCCCTGGCCGGCAAGGAGGTCATGGAGATCGACAGCGGCACCCTGGGCCGCTCGGCCCGTGGCAAGGTGCCGCTGCGCGACACCGGCGGCAGGATCGTCGGGGCGGTCTCGGTCGGCATCGAGTACGACAGCGTGCGTGCCCGGCTGATCCACGCGATCCCGGGGCTGTTCGCGTACGCCGGCGGCGCCATGGCCGTGGGTGCCCTGGCCGCCTGGGTGATCTCCCGCAGGGTGCACCGGCAGACCCGGGACCTGGCCTTCTCCGACATCGCGGCGCTGCTCGCGGAACGTGAGGCCGTACTGCACGGCATCCGCGAAGGTGTCGTCGCCCTGGACCGCGCGGGCCGCGTCCGGCTCCTCAACGACGAGGCGCAGCGCCTCCTGGGCATCGGTGAGGAGGCCGTCGGCCGCTCCCTGGACGAGGCGCTCGGTGCCGGACGTACGACCGATGTGCTGGCCGGGCGCGTGACCGGCACCGATCTGCTCACCGTGCGTGGCCAGCGGGTCCTGGTCGCCAACCGCATGCCCACCGACGACGGGGGCGCCGTCGCCACCCTGCGCGACCGCACCGAGCTGGAGCAGCTCGGCCGCGAACTCGACTCCACGCACGGTCTGCTCGACGCCCTGCGCGCCCAGGACCACGAACACGCCAACCGTATGCACACGCTGCTGGGGCTGCTCGAACTGGAGATGTACGACGACGCCGTGGAGTTCGTCGGCGAGGTGGTCGGCGACCATCGGGCCACCGCGGAGCAGGTCGCCGAGAAGATCCGCGATCCGCTGCTCGCCGCGCTGCTGGTCGGGAAGGCCACCGTGGCGGCGGAGCGCGGTGTCGCCCTGTGGGTCTCGGACCGGACGCTGCTCCCGAACCGGCTGATCGACCCCAGGGAGCTGGTCACGGTCGTCGGCAACCTGGTCGACAACGCGCTGGACGCCGTCGCCGGCACTCCGCACGCGCGCGTGGAGGTCGAACTGCGCACGGAGGGCCGTACCGCGGTCCTCCGGGTGCGCGACACCGGGCCCGGCATCCCGGCGGAACAGCGCGAGTTGATCTTCACTGAGGGGTGGTCCACGAAGAAGCCCCCGGCGCACGGCAAGCGCGGAATCGGGCTCCCCCTGGTGCGCCGGCTCGCGGAGCGGCAGGGCGGCAGGGCGCGCGTGGCCGACGCCGAGGGCGGGGGCGCGGAGTTCACGGTCGTCCTGCCGGAGGCACTCGCGGAGCCGGACCCGGCGCCGGAGCAGGCGCGCGTCCCGGACACCGGACGGCCCCTGGAGCCGGCCGCCACCACAGCCACCACCGCCGGCGCCACCGCCAGCGCCGAGGAGGAGTCGAGATGATCGAGGTCCTGGTCGTGGACGACGACATCCGGGTGGCGCGCGTCAACGCCGCCTATGTGGAGAAGGTGCCCGGCTTCCATGTCGCGGGAGAGGCGCACAGCGCGGCCGAGGCCCTGCGGCAGCTGGAGGCGCTGGCGCAGCTGGACCTCGTCCTCATGGACCACTACCTGCCCGACGACACGGGCCTCTCGGTCGTCCAGGAGATGCGCCGGCGCGGCCACGAGACCGACGTGATCATGGTGACGGCGGCCCGTGACGTGTCGACCGTGCAGGCGGCGATGCGGCAGGGGGCGCTGCAGTATCTGGTCAAGCCGTTCGCCTTCGCGGGGCTGCGCTCCAAGCTGGAGGCGTACGCGGAGCTGCGCCGCACCCTCGACGGCGGCGGCGAGGCCGAACAGGCCGAGGTGGACCGGATCTTCGGCGCCCTGTCCTCGGGCCCCGAGCCCGAACTGCCCAAGGGCCACTCCCCCACCACCGCGGAACTCGTGCGCCGCGCCCTGGTGAACGCCGAAGGCCCCCTGTCCGCCCAGGAGATCGCCGAACGGACAGGGGTGAGCCGCCAGACCGCCCAGCGCTATCTGAAGCTCCTGGAGCGCACGGGACGGGCCAGACTGACCCTCAAGTACGGCGACGCGGGCCGCCCCGAACACCGGTACGTGTGGGCGACCCGCACCTGAGGAACGGGATGACCGGCACCGGAGGACCACAGATGTGGCGCATGCCACAACATCCGCCTTCTGGGAGCAAACCGCTCCTCTGCTTGCAAGAGTGGTCCGATGATTGACGTCCTGGTGGTGGACGACGACCTCCGTGTCGCAGAGATCAACACCAAGTACGTGGAGAAGGTTCCCGGATTCAGAGTCGCCGCCTGTGTGCACACCGCTGCCCAGGCCCTGGCCGCCGTACAGCGCGGCACCATCGACCTGGTTCTGCTCGACCACTACCTGCCCGACCAGACGGGTCTCGAACTGGTCCACCGCATGCGGGAACAGGGCCACTGCACCGATGTCATCATGATCACGGGGGCCAGTGACGTGGTGACCGTGCAGACCGCGATGCGCCTGGGCGCCCTGCACTACCTGGTCAAGCCGTTCACCTTCACCGCGCTGCGCACCCGCCTGGAGTCCTACGCCGACCTGCGTCGCACCGTCGACCACGTCGGCGACCGGAACCACACCTGCCAGGAGCAGGTCGACCAGATCTTCGGCGCCCTGCGCACCCCGCCCGCCCCCGCGTCCCCCGGCCTGCCGAGCGGCCACTCGGAACCGACCACGGACCTCATCTGCGGGGTGCTCCACCGCGCCGGCCACGCCCTCTCGGCCCACGAGGTGGCCGCCGAGACGGGCCTGAGCCGCTCGACGGCCCAGCGCTACCTCCGCCACCTGGAACAGGCGGGCCGCCTCCGCCTCTCCCTCAAGTACGGCGACACGGGCCGCCCCGAACACCGGTACGCATGGGTGGCGCCCTGAGCGGCGCGCCTGGCCCGCATGGTCGTACGACGGTGAGGGCGTACGACCGTGAAATCGCCGCCCGCTAAACGGCTCCCGCCCCCGTGAGCGACCGCACCTCGGTCTCCGCGTGCTTGGCCCGGTCCGGCTCCTCCGCGGAGGTGACCGTGCCGAGCCAGCCCGCGAGGAATCCCAGCGGGATCGAGACGAGCCCCGGGTTCTGCAGCGGGAAGTACTGGAAGTCCATCCCGGGGAACAGTGATTCGGGGCTGCCCGACACCACGGGCGACAGCAGCACGAGGATCACCGACGGAACCAGCCCCCCGTACACCGACCACACCGCGCCCCGGGTCGTGAAGCCGCCCCAGAACAGCGAGTAGAGCAGCACCGGCAGATTCGCGGACGCCGCGACCGCGAAGGCGAGGCCCACCAGGAAGGCGACGTTCAGGTCGCGGGCCAGCAGGCCGAGGGCGATCGCGACCACGCCGATACCGACCGCGGCGGTGCGTGCCACGGCCACCTCGCTGCGCGGCTTGGCGCGCGGGCGCCGCAGCGACGCGTACAGGTCATGGGCCACGGACGCCGAGGACGCGAGCGTGATGCCGGCGACCACCGCGAGAATCGTTGCGAAGGCGATGGCGGCGACGATCGCGAACAGAACCGTTCCGCCTGTGGAGTCCGCGCCGCCCCCCAGATCGAGGGCCAGGAGTGGCACCGCCGTGTTCCCTGCCGCGTTCGACCCACGGACCGCCTCCGGTCCCACGATCGCCGCCGCGCCGAAGCCGAGGACGATCGTCATCAGATAGAAGCCGCCGATGAGCCCGATCGACCAGACGACCGACCGGCGCGCGGCCCGGGCGGTCGGCACGGTGTAGAAGCGGGACAGGATGTGCGGCAGCCCGGCCGTACCCAGGACGAGGGCGAGCCCGAGGCTGATGAAGTCGAAGCGCGAGGTCCAGTCGCCGCCGTACCTCAGCCCGGGGGCGAGGAACGCGTCACCGTGACCGCTGCGCTCGGCCGCCGTGCGCAGCAGTTGGTCGAAGTCGCCGTGGAACCGGACCAGCACCAGCACGGTCAGCGCGATCGCCCCGCCCATCAGCAGGACCGCCTTGACGATCTGGATCCAGGTGGTGGCCCGCATCCCTCCCAACGACACATAGATCACCATGAGCGCGCCGACCGCGATCACCGTCCAGGACTGCGCCGCCTCGCTCGTCCCGCCCAGCAGCAGCGCGACCAGGCTGCCCGCCCCGACCATTTGCGCCACCAAATACAGAACGGACACGGTGACCGAGGAAGTTCCCGCCGCGATCCGCACCGGCCGCTCCCGCATCCGCGACGCGACGACGTCGGCCAGCGTGAACCGCCCGCAGTTGCGCACCAGTTCGGCGACGAGGAACAGCACGACGAGCCAGGCCACCAGGAAGCCCACCGAGTACAGCAGTCCGTCGTAGCCGAAGAGCGCGATGAGGCCGGAGATGCCGAGGAAGGAGGCGGCCGACATGTAGTCGCCCGCGATGGCAAAACCATTCTCCATCGGGGAGAAGAGCCGACCGCCCGCGTAGAACTCCTCGGCCGAACCCTGCCGGTGCCGGCTCACCCAGGTGGTGATGCCCAGGGTGACGGCGACGAACGCGCTGAACAGCACCAGCGCCAGCATCTGATGATCACCCGTCACGATCCACCGCCCCTGAGGCCCCGCGTCAGTTCCTGGGTGTCCCAGCGCAGATCGAGCGCGGCCCGGTCCCTGCGCAGCCGTGCGTGGCGCGCGTACGCCCAGGTGAACAGGAACGTCGTGAGGAACTGTCCGAGTCCCGCCAGCATCGCCACGTTCACCGCGCCCACCACGGGCCGGGCCATGAATCCGGGCGCCATGGTGGCCGTCACGACATAGCCCACATACCAGGTGAAGAAGACGGCGACGCCGGGGATCACGAACCTCCGGTACCGGCCGCGCACCTCCTGGAAGGCCGCGCTGCGCTGCACCTCCAGGTAGACGTCGGCCGCGCCGCCACCCCGGCGCTCCTGCTCCCGGCGCGCGGGCGGGACTACGGCGGCGGGCGCACCCGTGCCGTCCAACTCGCCCCAGCCGGAGGCGAGCGCGTCGTACCAGGGGTCCTCGAACCGCGTGTCCCCGCCCACCCCCGCGTGGGTGGGGACGACGTCTCGACCTTCGTGGGTCTCGGCCGAACTCTCGGGGCCGCCCCCGCGTCTGCGCGGACGACCGGTGCTTGACTGCATGCCCAAGGATGGACAGAACGGGAAGATCCCCGGCTCTTCTTCTCCCTGGGCTTCACCCCATTAGGTGATTCATCCCGTGAGAACGGTTCGCGGTGGGTCGGATGGACATCCAGGGGTGTACACCCGACCCGCCGCGGTCACGCGTCGATCCGGGACCTGTCCAGCGTCGCCGCCGAGCTCGAGATGAACTCCTTGCGCGGAGCGACGTCGTTGCCCATCAGGAGGTCGAAGACCTGTTCGGCGGAGTCCAGGTCGGACAGGTTGATCCGGCGCAGGGTGCGATGGCGGGGATCCATCGTGGTCTCGGCCAGCTGGTCGGCGTCCATTTCGCCGAGACCCTTATAGCGCTGGATCGAGTCCTTGTAGCGGACACCCTTGCTCTGGAACTCCAGCAGCTTCTCGCGCAGCTCACGGTCCGAGTACGTGTAGACGTATTTGTCCTGGCCCTTCTTCGGCTGGACGAGTTCGACGCGGTGCAACGGCGGCACCGCGGCGAACACCCGGCCCGCCTCGACCATGGGCCGCATGTAGCGGTGGAAGAGCGTCAGGAGCAGGGTGCGGATGTGAGAGCCGTCGACGTCGGCGTCGGTCATCATGATGATCTTGCCATAGCGGGCCGCGTCGATGTCGAACGTACGACCGGACCCTGCCCCTATGACCTGGATGATCGCGCCGCACTCGGCGTTCTTCAGCATGTCGGTCACGGACGACTTCTGGACGTTGAGGATCTTGCCCCGGATCGGCAGCAGAGCCTGGAACTCCGAGTTCCGGGCGAGCTTGGCCGTGCCGAGCGCGGAGTCGCCCTCCACGATGAACAGTTCGCTGCGCTCGACGTCGTCACTGCGGCAGTCGGCGAGCTTCGCGGGCAGCGAGGAGGACTCCAGGGCCGTCTTCCGGCGCTGCGCGTCCTTGTGCTGACGGGCCGCGATGCGCGTACGAGCCGCGGCCACCGCCTTCTCCATGACGACGCGGGCCTGCGCGGCGGCGTCCCGCTTGGTGGTGGTCAGGAAGTCCTTGAGCTCCTTGGACACCACGTTCGTCACGATGCGGCGGGCCGCCGACGTACCGAGCACCTCCTTGGTCTGACCCTCGAACTGCGGCTCGGCGAGACGCACGGTGACGACCGCGGTGAGGCCCTCAAGTGCGTCGTCCTTGACGATGTCGTCCTCGGCCACGCGCAGCAGCTTCTTGGTGCGCAGCACCTCGTTCATCGTCTTCGCGACGGCCTGTTCGAAGCCCGCGACATGGGTGCCGCCCTTGGGGGTGGCGATGATGTTCACGAACGACTTCAGGGTCACGTCGTACCCCGTGCCCCAGCGCAGCGCCACGTCGACACCCAGCTCGCGGGTGACCTCGGTGGGCGTCATCTGGCCGTGGTCGTCCAGGACCGGGACCGTCTCCTTGAAGGTGCCCTGCCCGGAGAAGCGGAGGACGTCGCACACCGGCTTGTCGGTGGCCAGGTACTCGCAGAACTCGCTGATGCCGCCGTCGAAGCGGAATGACTCCTCACCCTTGCTGCCGCCCTCGCCGAGCCCGAACTCGTCACGGACGACGATGGTGAGGCCCGGCACCAGGAACGCGGTCTGCCGAGCGCGCTGGTGGAGGTGCTCCAGGGAGAGCTTGGCGTCCTTGAGGAAGATCTGGCGGTCGGCCCAGTAACGCACGCGCGTACCGGTACGGGTCTTGGGGATCCGCTTGGTCTTGCGCAGGCCTCCCGGCTCGAAGGCGGCGTCCGGGCCGATGGCGTCGAAGGAGCCGGGCACGCCCCGCCGGAAGCTGATCGCGTGGGTGTTCCCCACCCGGTCGACCTCGACGTCCAGGCGCGCCGAGAGCGCGTTCACCACGGACGCGCCCACGCCGTGCAGGCCGCCGGAGGCGGCGTACGAGCCGCCGCCGAACTTGCCGCCGGCGTGCAGCTTGGTCATGACGACCTCGACACCGGAGAGGCCGGTCTTGGGTTCGACGTCGACCGGGATGCCCCGGCCGTTGTCCCGCACCTCGACGGAACCGTCGTCGTGCAGGGTGACATCGATGTGGTCGCAGTAGCCCCCGAGGGCCTCGTCGACGGAGTTGTCGATGATCTCCCAGAGACAGTGCATCAGGCCGCGGCTGTCCGTCGACCCGATGTACATGCCCGGGCGCTTGCGCACGGCTTCGAGCCCCTCAAGGACGAGCAGGTGCCGCGCGGTGTAGTTGGAACCGTCCCGGTCTGCTCCTGCCAGCAGCGCTGTGGACGGCACGGACGTATCGGCGGTCACGCGGTTCGCTCCTCGCTGAATTTGAATGGGGGCCCTGGTGGGTAGGGGCCCGGCTTCGGTAGCCGCTCAGAGGGTACCGAGGCCTGGTAGAGCCGATGTAACGCCACCCTCGTCATGAACTCACACTATTCCAGCGTCGCATGCTTGTTCGATCCCTCGATGGAGTGAAGTACATATCACGTTCCCTTCCAGGCATGAACCATTTAGGCTCCGGGCACGTCCTCAAGAACAACCGGCAACCCAGCCGGGGGGACCTACACACCGACAGACGACAGACAGCGCGAACCCGTACAGACACGAAGACACGCAATACGGCACATTCGCCGCCAACCGGCAGCAGACAGCCGCTTCGAAAAGATTTTTTCGAGGAAGAGCCGCAAGCGGGAACGTTTTCGGCCTGGTTGGATGTTGACCCTGGTACGACAGCTCGTCGAGCTAGAGAAGAGGCGACGTGACTACTGTTCTGACCCCCGCGAGCCCGCTGACGGCCGCTGATCGCTGCGACCGCTGCGGCGCCCAGGCATACCTTCGCGTTGTCTTGGCGAGCGGCGGAGAACTGCTCTTCTGCGCCCACCACGGCCGCAAGTTCGAGCCGGAACTCAAGAAGATCGCCGCTGAGATACAGGACGAGACGGAGCGCCTGACGACCGTTCCGGCCAGCTCCAACGAAGAAGAACGCTGATACTGCGCTTCGACGACGAGCCAGCTCCGGCACAGGCCGGTTGATCCGGGCGGCCACTCCTGCACTCAGGAGTGGCCGCCCGCTTCATGCGAACTCGCTCACGGACCGCGAGACGGCCGTTGCGGGGCCGTCGCGCCCTGGTCGCGCTCCAAGGAACCCCTCAGGCAGCCGCCCACAGGGCCCTCAGGCGCCGCTGCCACCAGTGGCGGCGGTGTCCCACCCCATCGTCCGTACGACGTCGGAGACCCGCGTGTAGACGCCCGGGCTGCCGGGCCGTCCGCAGCCGCTGCCCCAGGACACGAGCCCGACCAGCCGCCCCTGGGCGACCAGCGGCCCTCCGCTGTCCCCCTGGCAGGCGTCCGGCCCCCCTACGGCCTCGCCGGCACACAGCATGCTGTCGGCCTTGTACGTGCCGTCGGCGCTGCCCGGATACGCCCGCTCACAGAGCGCGTCGGCCAGCACGTGCACACGTGCGGCCCGCAGACTGCGCGCGTAGTCGCCGCCGCCCGTGATGTCGCCCCAGCCGTAGACCGTGGCGTTCGTACCGGGCTGGTAGGCCGGGTCGCCGACTCCTGCCATCCCGATGACCGAGGTCTGCGGGAGCGCCTCGGCGAGGGTGAGCACGGCGAAGTCCCCGGCGTTGCTGGTCTTGTCGTAGCCCGGATTGACCCAGGTGTCGCGTACGGCGATCTCCTTGCCCTGAGCAGACGTCAGTTCCGTACGCCCGGTGATGACCTTCAGGTCCTGTACGCGGTCGGGCGGCGCTCCCAGGACATCCGCGCCCATGCAGTGGGCCGCGGTCAGTACGGTGGTCCGGCCGACGGCCACGCCTCCGCAGAACTGCCCGGCCCGGGTACCCCCGAACCGGTCACGGCTGGACAGGGCCACCGTCCACGGGCCCTCGGACACGTCGACCGGGAATCCACCGACGACAACGCCGTCGGCGGCGACAGGGGCGGCGGACGCCAGCGGTATCACGCCCGCCGAGGCCGCCAGGACCAGCGACCGGGTCAGCGCCCGGGACAGGGCCCGGGACAGGGCCCGGACAATGGGACGACGCATGCGCGCTCCTCACTCTGGGATGATCACGAGAAACCCAGAGTGATCCAACCGGCCCCGCCCCGCACGCGCGGGCCACGAAAGAGGGACGCCGTCGGCTGGAGCACCGTGCTCCGCACGCGCCGGGCCGCGCTCCCCGCACGCCGGGTGCGACGGCCCCGCGCCCGCCCAGCACGAAGGCCCGGCTCCCGTCGAGGGAGGCCGGGCCTTTCGTGTCGTACGACCGCGACCTAGTCGAGGTAGTCGCGCAGCACCTGGGAACGCGACGGGTGGCGCAGCTTCGACATGGTCTTGGACTCGATCTGGCGGATGCGCTCGCGGGTGACCCCGTACACCTTGCCGATCTCGTCGAGGGTCTTCGGCTGACCGTCGGTGAGACCGAAGCGCATCGAGACGACGCCCGCCTCGCGCTCGGAGAGGGTGTCGAGGACCGAGTGCAGCTGCTCCTGGAGGAGCGTGAAACTGACCGCGTCGGCCGGGACGACCGCTTCGGAGTCCTCGATGAGGTCACCGAACTCACTGTCGCCGTCCTCACCCAGGGGGGTGTGGAGGGAGATCGGCTCACGGCCGTACTTCTGGACCTCGATGACCTTCTCGGGGGTCATGTCGAGTTCCTTGGCCAGCTCCTCCGGGGTGGGCTCGCGGCCCAGGTCCTGGAGCATCTGGCGCTGCACGCGCGCGAGCTTGTTGATGACCTCGACCATGTGCACCGGGATACGGATGGTGCGGGCCTGGTCGGCCATCGCGCGGGTGATCGCCTGACGGATCCACCAGGTGGCGTACGTGGAGAACTTGTAGCCCTTGGTGTAGTCGAACTTCTCGACCGCGCGGATCAGACCGAGGTTGCCCTCCTGGATGAGGTCCAGGAAGAGCATGCCGCGGCCGGTGTAGCGCTTGGCCAGGGAGACCACCAGACGGAGGTTGGCCTCCAGGAGGTGGTTCTTGGCGCGGCGGCCGTCCTCGGCGATGATCTCCAGCTCACGCTTGAGCTTGGGGGCGAGCTTGTCGGCGTTGGCCAGCTTGTCCTCGGCGAACAGACCGGCCTCGATGCGCTTGGCGAGCTCGACCTCCTGCTCGGCGTTGAGCAGCGGGACCTTGCCGATCTGCTTGAGGTAGTCCTTGACCGGGTCGGCGGTGGCACCGGCGACCGCGACCTGCTGGGCCGGAGCGTCGTCCTCGTCGTCGTCGGAGAGGACGAAGCCCTTGTTCTCGGCCCCCTCCTCTTCCTCTTCACCGGGCTTGGCGTCCTCAAGGACCTCGTCCTCGGCGACTTCGGCGTCGTCCTTGCCGGCGGTCGTCTTCTTGGCCGCCGTCTTCTTGGCGACGGTCTTCTTCGCGACCGCCTTCTTGGCGGTCGTCGTCTTCTTGGCGGCGGCCTTCTTCGCGGGCGCCTCGTCCTCGACGGAGGACTCGGCGGCGGGGGCCGCCGGGGTGGCGGTGGCAGTGGCCTTCTTCGTGGTCACCGTCTTCGCCGCGACCGTCTTGGTGGCGGTGCGCTTGGCCGGACTCTTCGCTGCGACGCTCTTTCGGGTGCGCTTTGGCTCCGCGGCACTGACCATCAGCGTCACACCCTCTTCCTCGAGGATCTGGTTGAGGCTGCGCAGTACGTTCTTCCACTGAGTGGCCGGAATCTGGTCAGCTTCGAAGGCCCGACGCACGTCATCGCCGGCGATCTGCCCCTCAGCCTTTCCCCGCTCGATGAGCGCCATGACAGAGACGGACTCGGCGATCTCCGGCGGGAGCGTACGGGATGTGCTGGCCGACACGAACAACCTCTCGGAACGTTGGAAAACGGCTTCCGGCCCCGTCCACTAGGGAACAGGAGCCGACGACCGCCGACTGGGGATGGGCCGACGGCGCGGGCGGGGGCCGGGAAGATGCACAGCGCCTTGAACGGCGTCTGTATTCCCTCCTCGGCTGCCACCTCTTAGGTCATCGCGCTGCTTCCGCAAGCGTTACGCCCAATCTGCGTGGCCCGAGTCACACCCCGTAAGCGCACAAAAGCGGTCAGATACGGCTAGATATGGTCAGCCGTGGTGGCGACCGGGCCGTTCCTGCCGATTCGTGCCCGCATCGGCAGACACATCGACAGCCATAACGACATCCAGAACAACAGTCGCATCCACAGCCCGATCGGCAGCCGTGACAAACGCCTCAGGACCGGCCGCCGCCGCTTCGGCCCACCGCTCACCGCTCCGCCCACCCGCCCGTCCCTACCGCCGGGCCCCGCCGGGCCCTCTCGGGATCCGGCAGGGTCCGGCGGCGACGGTTCGCGAGCCGAGCGATGATCCGGGAGGGCGACACGGCCCCCGATCGCGCCGGCCTCGGCGCGCGGTCAGTGCTCGCGCGGGGCAGGGACCACGCGCTCCACCTCGGGGTGCACGATGAGGAGCTGCCGCATGGCCGCCTCCGCCCCCGCGCCGTCACCCGCCGCGAGAGCGTCGGCGATCCGGGCGTGGTGCCCCAGGGACGCCTCGGTGGGCCGGTCACACCCGGTGATCGGACCGCCGGACACCTGGAGGGCGGAGGACACGATCCCGGAGAGGTGCTCCAGCATGCGGTTGCCGGCGAGCTGGATGAGCAGCGAGTGGAACTCGGCGTCGGCGCGCGAGAACGTCAGCGCGTCGCCCTGGCTCATGGCGTGGCCCATGATCTCGACCATGTCGACGATCCGCTGCTGGACGTCCTCGCGTCCGTGTCCGGCGGCGAGGCGGGCGGCGAGCGGCTCGATCGTCCAGCGCAGCTCGCTCAGCTCGCGGCGCTGGTCGTCGCGCTGCGGCCCGAAGGCACGCCACTCGATGATGTCGGGGTCGAGGAGGTTCCAGTCGCTGACGGGACGCACGCGCGTGCCCACGTTCGGCCGGGCGCTCACCAGGCCCTTGGCCTCCAGGACGCGGAGCGACTCACGGACGACGGTGCGGGAGACCTCGAAGCGCTGGCCGATCTCCTCGGGCACGAGGGGACGGTCCGCGCCCAGGTCGCCGGAGACGATCATCTGGCCCAGCTGCTGGACGAGTTGACCGTGCAGCCCGCGACCGCGGCTGCCCGCGCTGCGGCGGCCGACACGGCCCAGCTCCGGGTCCGCGGCGTCCCAGGAAGGAACTCCGACGCGGTCGACCCCGGGGGCCTCCGCGTAGGGGTAGCGGTCGAGTTCGCCCGGGCCGACGAGACCGGAGTCTGCGGAGCGGGCGGCGGTCATCATGGTGTGCGCAAGGGTACTCACGGATCTTTTGTCGGCTCCGTCTCCAACTCCCTTGAGGTCTTTGGTGAAAAGCACACGAAAGGGTGATCGCTCACCCCGTCGCAATTGACGCCTTATCGGAAAGAAATGGGCGTTCCCCGGGGAGTTGTGCGCAGGGCGGGACCGGAAGGGCGCGGGCGATCGTCATCGGACCCTGCTTCGCAGGGTCGTGAGCAGATACGCGCAGAGCAGGGCAGTCAGCGACAACGCCAGTGCGCCACCGACGGGTTGGGCCATCATTCGCGCTCCGGCGGCCAGATACCGCTCGCCCCCGAACGGCCACTGCGCGAGGAGCAGTTCCCGCAGCCGCACGGAGAACCCGGCCGCGCTCCGCACGGACGCCCCCTCCAGGACCTTCTGCACGAGGGGCACCACGAGGACCGGTACGGCGACCACCGCCGCGAGCCCGGCGGTGGTGGACCGGAAGATGCCCGCGGCCAGCACCCCGGCCCACGAGCAGCCGATCACGAGCCCGATCCAGCTCGCGGTCAGCGCGAGCCAGTCCGCGGGAACCTTCGCCAGCTCCCGTCCGTAGACGAGGTAGAGCACTTCGGCGTCGCAGCCCACCGTGAGGAAGGCCAGCAGCAGCCCGGTGGCCGCGGCTACGAGGAGTTTGGCGGCGAGCAGTCCCAGCCGGCGGGGCACGGTGCCGCGGTCCACCGCCAGGGCGGGGTGGCGGAACTCGTCGCCGAAGGCGATGGCGCCGAGCAGCCCGGCGCCGAGTGCCGCGGGCGGCAGGGGCAGCTCCTGCGGCCAGGCGGCCAGCAGGCGGTGCTGCGGGGTGTGTCCGATGCGGGCCAGGAGTACGGCGACCAGCGCGGACGAGACGAGCACGGCGGCACCGGTCAGAAACCCGGTGCCGACACCTCCGGCCCGGCGCAGCTCGTAGCGGAGGGGACGCAGCGGACTCGGAGCGGGGCGGACGGAGATGGGGGGTGGAAGCGGGGGCGGGTTGTCGGCGGCCAGGACGCCGGAGGCGCGCGTGCGGAGGCCCTGGGGGCGCACGGGCGCGGACACTGCCGGGGTACGGCCGGCCGCCGGCACGGAGACACGGGTGACCGTCGGCACGCGACTGGGGGGCACGTCCGGCCCGGGGAGACAAGTCGCAGGGGTGACCTCGGTTGACGCCTCGGTTGACGCGCGGGGGCTGTGCTCGGCAGAGCCGTGCGCCGGGGAAGCCCCCGGAGGCTCGGCGGAACCCTGACTCCGGGCAGCGCCCTCGAGCACGGTCACGGCGGTCTTCTGTTCGTCTGTGTGTTCATCCCGGCGCGTCGAATCGGCGTCGGAACCCATGTCACCGACCTCGTCGGCGAGTTGGTGTACGAGGATGCCGTGCCGGAACGCGATCTCGCCGACGTCCGCACAGGTGCTGCCGTACACGGAGAGCCGGTTGCCGGACTCCGGTACGACCTCCACGGAGCGCTGCGCCGTGCGGGCCTCCTTGGTCAGCAGGGCCGCAAGGCGGGTGGCGTGCGGGCTGCGGACGGCGACCCGGGGGCGCAGCCGGGTGCGGGAGAAGTCCGCGGCGTCCTGGTCGGCGACGAGCCGGCCCTGTTCGAGGGTGATGATCCGGTCGGCGGTGCGGGCCGCCTCCTTGGGGTCGGTGGTGGTGAACAGGACGGTGCCGCCCTGGGTCGCGTGGGCGCGCAGCATGCCGTGCAGCCAATGGCTTTCGCGGGCGGACAGACCCTCGGTGAGGGAGTCCAGCACGAGGGTGTGCGGGTCCGCCAGCAGGGCGCAGGCCAGGCCGAGCCGACGGTCCATGCCGCGGGACAGGGTGCCGAGGCGTTCGTCGCGCAGGCTGACGAGGCCGACCACCTCAAGGACCTCGTCGGCACGGCGGACCGGGACGCCCGCCGCCGCGCACAGCATGCGGAGTTGGCCTCGGACCGTGCGCGCGGGGTGCCCCGGCACATCACCCAGGAGAACGCCGACCTCACGGGACGGATGGGCGATGCGGTGCAGTGGCCGGCCCCTGAAGTAGGTGATTCCACGGCCCTGTTGGAGTTCGAGCATGAGCCTGAGCACCGCCGTCTTACCGGCGCCCGGGGTACCGAGGAGTGTGGTGACGCATCCCGCGCGCGCCTCGAAGGAGACGTCGTCGACGGCGGGGGGAAGCTCCTTGCGAGGGTTGCTGGTCAGTCCGAAGGCCTGGATCACCCGTAGCAAGATAGCGCGTTATGTCCGTTTTCTACGGTGTGGCAGGGCCCGCGTGCGCACATCCGTCCACGAGGTTCGTGTGTCAGACCTCGGGGCGCAGCATCGGAGGGTTGAGCAGTGTGGCGCCACCGGCTCGGAAGAGCTGGGCCGGGCGGCCCCCCTGCCGGGTGGTCGTGCCTCCGGTGGGGACGAGGAAGCCCGGGGTGCCCGTGACCTTGCGGTGGAAGTTGCGGGGGTCGAGGACCACGCCCCAGACCGCCTCGTACACCCGGCGCAACTCACCGACGGTGAACTCGGTCGGGCAGAACGCGGTGGCCAGCGACGAGTACTCGATCTTGGAGCGGGCGCGCTCGACTCCGTCCGACAGGATCTGGGCGTGGTCGAAGGCGAGTGGTGCCGCCTGCTCGCCGTCGCGGCCGTAGCCGCCCTGGTGCAGCAGTTCCTCGACGGGTGCCCAGCGCGCGCTGTTGGCGTCACCGCCGGCCCGGGGCGCGGGCAGGTCGGGGGCGAGCGCGAGATGGGCGACGCTGACCACCCGCATCCGGGGGTCGCGCTTGGGGTCGCCGTAAGTCGCGAGCTGTTCCAGGTGGGCGCCGTTGTCCTGTGCCGGAGCGTCCGGGTCGTGGGCACGCAGGCCGGTCTCCTCGGCCAGTTCACGCGCCGCGGCCTGCCCCAGATCCTCGTCGGCCCGCACGAAACCGCCGGGGAGTGCCCAGCGCCCCTGAAAGGGCGGCTCACCCCTGCGTACCGCCAGCGCGCACAGGGCGTGACGACGCACGGTCAGCACGACCAGGTCCACGGTGACGGCGAAGGGCGGAAAGGCTGACGGGTCGTAGGGCATGCGGCGATCATAGTCGTCTGCCTGACGATAAACACTCCCCTCTCCGGCCGCACCCATGACTGTTCCACGGTGGTCGAACACGGGTGTCACCGGCCGCTTCCGGTCCTCCTCCCGGGGCATGTCGTACGAGGTCACGCTCCCAGTTGCAGTCCAGCGGCGGCCTCCTCGACCATGGCGACGCCGAGCCGGCCGACCCGTACGGAGAAGGGCTCACCCACGATCCGCAGGCCCGTCAGGCCGATCTCGCCCAGCGGCACGCTGCGTACCGGACGGAGCATGACCGTGTTCGCCGGGGCGTCCGGACGGATGCCGGCCAGGGTGGCGAGCAGCAGCACTCCGGAGGCGGCAGCGGTGGCCGACGGCCGGCAGGCCGCCGGGTGGGGCAGCGGGGCGCCTCCTGCTGTGCGCTGCTCCCCCGCGTACATCTCCGGCAGCCGGTGGTCGAAGGCCTCGGCCGCCGCCAGGAGGCCGCGCAGCAGCGAACTCGCCTCCTTCTCGTACCCGGCGGTGGCCAGGCCCGCGACGGCCACCGCGGTCTCCTGGACCCGCACGGCACCGCTGCGGTGACCGAACGGGTTGTAGCCCGCCTCCTTGACGCCGAGGCCGCGCAGTCCCCAGCCCGAGTCCATGGCCGGGCTGCCGAACAGCCGGGCGAGCTGTTCGGTCTGCACCTTGTCGAGCAGCCCGGGGGCCGACTCGCCCGCGCCCAGCAGACCCGTGTCGAGGAGATGGGCGGCGATCGCGCCGAAGTGCGGCACGGTACGCCCGTCCGGGGTACGGGCAGCCGCCGGTCTGCCGCCGCCCCGGTCCTCGACCCAGAAGTCGTCCCGGAACGCGGTGCGCAGTTCCTGGGCCCACTGCCGCAGCCCGGCACCGCCGGGTCGGCCGTAAGCGTCGAGGAGATCGGCGCCGAGGAGGGCGGCGCGGTGTGCGTGGGCCTGCGTCTCGCAGCGCAGCGGGCCGCCCGGCTGTGGATCGGGCAAGTAGGTGCCGTCGCCCACGGTCGTGCGCAGCCAGGTCAGACAGCGCTCGGCGGTGGGCAGCAGTTCCTCGGTCGTCTGTTCCGGGAGCCCCCAGCGGCGGGCCTCGGCGAGGAGTACGGGGAAGAGCAGGGTGGCCTCCGTACCCGTGCAACCCGGTGGCAGGTGTGCGCCCGCGTCCCGGCGCGGTCCGGGGAGCATGCCGGCCCTCGGGCCCGGACCCGGGATCTGGGTGCGGGCGAGGGTTCGCAGGGTGCCCGCCGCGAGCCCGGTGCCGAGGGGGAGCGTCATCCGGGCGGCGGCGAGAGCCTCGGCCGGGGCCATGCCGCAGCGCCACGGTGCCCCTGCCGCGAGATGCGTGTCGGAGGGATGCGCGGAGTCGCGCAGGAGCAGCGCCTGGAGGTCCTCGATGCTGGTGCTGAGGAGCGCCCCGACGCGTGGATCGTCACCGACGGCCCGTGCCGGGGCGAGGGGGCTCGTCGCCACGTGGCCCACGGCTCGGACGGGTCCCGCGCCGTCCTGCCGTATGCGCAGCTCCAGGGTCGTGGAACCGCCCGGGGGCAGGTCGAGTTCCCAGCGCAGCAGGCCCGCGGAGGCCAGTGCGTCGGCGGGCGGCGGGTCGGCCGTGACGGCCGCGCCGCCGGTGGCGCCGGCCCAGCGCAGGCCGAAGGCGTGGACGCTGGCGGGCAGTTCGGGGCCTGCGGTGCCGGAGGCGATCGTGCCCAGGTCGGCCAGGTCGGTTCCGAGTGACACCTCGACCGGCAGGCGCAGGGGGCGCGGCGCCGAGCTGTGCAGGGTGATCCGCTCGGTGCCGTCCGCGTGGCGGATGCGCTCGACGACGACGTCCGGGTCCGGCCCGCCGTCCGGGGAGGCGCGCAGTGTCCCCACGAAGCGGGCGCGGTCGGCGGCGGTCATCCGGGCCTGGACCGCGAGCGGTTCACGGCCGGCCACCCGGACCTGGCACCGGGCGAGCAGGCGCCTCCCGCCGCGATAGAAGCCCTCCAGTCCTCGGCCGGTGAGCTGTCCCTGGTCCGTGGAGATCGCGAGCCCGGGGAGGGCGACGCAGATCAGGGTGGTGTGGGTCGGTGGCAGTTGGGCGGAACGGCGGGTGGCAGGGGGCGGCGCAAGCGGTGGCCGACCGGCGGGAGGCGGCGGCGCGCCTCTTGCCGGGGGTGCGGAAGGCCGTCCGGTGCCCGGGAAGCGCGGCTCCGAGCCGCGCGGGTCGCCTGCGTTCCCGGGCGCTCCGCCGCCACCTCCCCGCAAGGGCGACGCGGGTGGGCTCACGGCACGGCGATCGTCGTCGGCGGCCGAGGGCGGGGTCGGCGGATGCATGGGCGGCTTCTTCTGCGCTCTGGGCGCCGGGGGCGCGCTCGGCGCCTGGTAGGGAGCTTCGGCGGGGCAGGGGTGGGGCGGCGGCTCGGCCCGTCCAAGGGTTCCGCCACTCAGGTGAACGGACCAGGGCTTCCCCGAGTCACGCCCCCGGCGGGACAAGCCGACCGAATGGCGGTGCGGCGGGGCCTGCGCCCGGCTGGTACCAGGACAACCGCACCGGCAGTTCGCCGCGGTCGGGATGGTGAGGTGTCCGTCAGCTGTCCTGGCGCCGGTCAGTTGTACGTGGACGGCGCCGCCGTTGCTCAATCGCCGCTTGCGCGTTGCGGCGCCGCCGAACCGTCCGCCGCCCATCATGCGCCTGCCCGGACTCCCGTGCGCTGTCCCGGCGCTGACGAGTCGCGGCTCATGCCTCCGATCCCTGCGCGGCGATCGGCCGCTGATCCCGTCGCCGTCCAGGCACCGGTCGACCGCCCCGCCCTTGTCGGTCCGGCCGGCCGGTGCCCAACCGCTGCCCTGGCGCCCTTGGACTGTTGTCCCACCCCCGTTCACGCATCGTCCCCCTTCGCCCTGTGCCCGCGCGGTGCGGCCTCTCCCGTGCCCGGGCCGCGACGACGTACGGCGGGCTTGCCCAAGGGCTGGGGACGCGTCCCGCCCGTCCCCCTGGCACGGGGGCGCGTCTCGGCGCCGTCCGGCGCTCCTACCCGGCGTCGACGCCTCGTGGCCGACTCCAGGGCCCGTGCGGCGCCACTGACCGACGTCGAGCAGGACGGGGAACCCCCGACCTCGTCGTGCGGCGTCGTGGCTCCGGTGCCGTCGAACCGGCCGTCGTTCTCGGTCCGCTGCGCGCCATCGATGCCGTCCGTTCCCTCGAAGCCCCGCGTGGACTCGAACCCGTCCGTGTCCTCGATTCCCTCCGATTCCTCGCCCCAGCCGATGCCCATGCCCATGTCCTCGCGCTCGCCCTCGTCGCTGTCGTTGTCCTCGATCCACCCGGTGTCCGGCATCGTCCGGGGCGGCCCGGCAGCCACGTGTGCTCGGCCGCCGCGCTCCGCGCGCAGACAGCGGCGGATCGACTCGGGGTCCAGGCCCTCGTTGCAGGCCTGGTGCAGCAGGCGGGCGAACAGGTAACCGGGGTCCGCGCCGAGTGCCATGGCCAGGGCCTCCCTGGCCTCCAGATCGTCGCCGGTCGACCAGGCGACCCAGCCGGCGAGCGTCAGCGGAGCCGCCGCGTGCTCCCGGTAGGAACCGACACAGCGGCGGGCGAGGGCCCGCCAGAGGCGCAGGGCCGGTGCCGCCTCGTCGCCCTCCATCCACTCCGCCGCGCGGTCCCGGGTCGTACGGTCCTGCAGACCCAGAATCAGTGCGGCGGCCTCGTCGTGGGTGAGCAGTTCGTCGTCTCGGAGGTCTGCCAGGAGCGTGCCGGACACGGCGGGGGCCTCGGCGAACCGGTCCCTGACCCGGCGTGCCTCTCGCAGGGTCTCCTCGGCGATGTCCGCGCGGCTCGCGTCGTCGAGGATTCGCGGGACCAGGCGGGCGTTCGCGTTGTGGAGCACGCGTTCCTGTTCCCGCGCCGCAGCGGTCTCCCAGGGCTGGAGCCTGCCCCGCAACTCACGCAGTGTGCCCCGCACTTGCAGACCGGCATAGGTCGCGGCGGCGGCCAGCACCGAGGTACCGGGCAGGCCCATGGACACCCCCTCGTCCGGACAGCACTCGGGCGTCACACAGCAGTAGGACCAGAAGCGGTTGTCGGCGATGCACAGCGCCTCGACCACGGGTACGTCGAGACGGCCGCACTCGGTGCGCAGCAACTGGGCGAGCGGGCGCAGCCGTTCCCGCACCTGATGCCGTGCCTCGCCCTCCGCCGGTTCCTGGCAGAGATACACGACCATGCTCTCGGGCCGTGCGCCTCTGCGCTCGCTGCCGGTCACCAGACCGTGCGTCAACTGCTGTGCCACGGCGGGCCAGTCGTCCGGGTTCGTGGGAATCCCGAGCCGGGCCCGGCCGCCGAACCGGCCGCGTCCGTCCCGGTCGTGCAGTGCGACCAGGACGATGCTGTCCTCGGGGTGGTAGCCGAGCAGATACGGCAGGGCGTCGGCCAGTTCGGCCGGGGTGCGCAGGGTGACCTGATGCGTTTCGCTGTGATTCGTCATGCGGTGACGATCTCGCGGATTTCCAGGTTCCGCTTGAGCCTGTGGATAACCTCAAGCAGGGGCACGTCAAGGCGGCGCCGGGCAGGTCGGGCACGGGGCCGGGCACCGGGTGCGGAGACCGGCGCCCGCCATGTCCGCCCACGCCCGCACGCGGACGCGCGCGCCCGACAGGTGGCTGTGATGCGCCGTCCCACGTCCCGGTTGTCAGTGACGTCCTGTTGTATGGGGTGCATGGAGCACACGAGCAACGCGGATCTCCGGGCGGCGGCCGACACGGTCCTCGCCCGCCTCGTCGGGGACGCCACAGGCGCCGCCCGGCTGCGCGAGGACCAGTGGCGGGCGATCGAGGCGCTGGTCGCCGACAAGCGCCGGGCCCTGGTCGTACAGCGCACGGGGTGGGGCAAGTCCGCGGTGTACTTCGTGGCGACCTCGCTGCTGCGGGCCCAGGGCAGTGGGCCCACCGTGATCGTCTCTCCGCTGCTCGCGCTGATGCGCAACCAGGTGGACGCCGCGGCCCGGGCGGGCATCCACGCGCGGACGATCAACTCCTCGAACACCGAGGAATGGGACACGGTCCAGGAGGAGATCGCGGCGGGCACGGTCGACGTCCTGCTGGTCAGCCCCGAACGCCTCAACAACCCCGACTTCCGCGACCAGGTGCTGCCCAAGCTCGCCGCCGCGACGGGCCTGCTCGTGGTGGACGAGGCCCACTGCATCTCCGACTGGGGCCACGACTTCCGCCCGGACTACCGCCGGCTGCGCACTATGCTCACCGACCTCGCGCCGGGCGTGCCCGTCCTGGCCACCACCGCCACGGCCAACGCGCGCGTGACCGCCGACGTGGCCGAACAACTGGGTACCGGCGGCGCTTCGGACGCGCTGGTGCTGCGCGGCCCCCTGGACCGGGAGAGCCTGAGCCTCGGTGTGCTGCGGCTGCCTGACGCGGCACACCGGATGGCGTGGCTCGCCGACCACCTCGCCGATCTGCCGGGCTCCGGGATCATCTACACGCTCACGGTGGCCGCCGCCGAGGAGGTCACGGCCTTCCTCCGGCAGCGCGGGCACACCGTGGCCTCGTACACGGGGAAGACGGAGAACGCCGACCGGCAGCAGGCCGAGGACGACCTGCTCGGCAACAAGGTGAAGGCCCTGGTGGCGACGTCCGCGCTCGGTATGGGCTTCGACAAGCCGGACCTCGGCTTCGTCGTGCACCTCGGCTCGCCCTCCTCCCCGATCGCCTACTACCAACAGGTCGGTCGCGCCGGACGCGGTGTCGAGCACGCGGAGGTGCTGCTGCTCCCGGGGAAGGAGGACGAGGCGATCTGGGAGTACTTCGCCTCCCTCGCCTTCCCTCCGGAGGAACTGGTGCGCCGCACTCTCGACGTTCTCGCGCGCGCGGAGCGGCCGTTGTCGCTGCCCGCCCTGGAACCCCTGGTGGAACTCCGCCGCTCCCGCCTGGAGAGCATGCTCAAGGTTCTCGACGTCGACGGGGCCGTCAACCGGGTCAAGGGCGGCTGGGTCTCCACGGGCCGGCCGTGGACGTACGAGACGGAGCGGTACGAGTGGGTGGCGCGCCAGCGGAAGGCCGAGCAGCAGGCGATGCGCGCGTACGCGTCGACGACGGACTGCCGGATGGAGTTCCTGCAGCGCCAGTTGGACGACGAGGGCGCCAAGCCCTGTGGCCGCTGCGACAACTGCGCGGGCGCCCGGTTCACCCCCGACGCCTCCACGAAGGCCGTGGACGCCGCGCGCGCGGATCTGGGCCGGGCCGGTGTCGAGGTCGAGCCCCGGCGCATGTGGCCGACCGGGCTGCCGGCGATCGGAGTCGAGCTGAAGGGACGTATTCCGGTCGGTGAACAGGCCTCCACGGGGCGCGCGTTGGGCCGGTTGTCGGACATCGGCTGGGGCAACCGGCTGCGCCCGATGTTCTCGCCGCAGGCCCCGGACGGGCCGGTGCCGGACGATGTGGCCAAGGCCGTCGTCGGTGTGCTGGTCGACTGGGCGAAGGGACCCGACGGCTGGGCCTCGGGAGCCGCGGCGGCCCAGCCGCGCCCGGTCGGCATCGTCACCGTCGCCTCACGCACCCGCCCGCAGCTGATCGCGTCCCTGGGCGCGCGGATCGCGGAGATCGGCCAGCTGCCCCTGCTGGGCAGTCTGGAGTACGCCGGTGAGGCCCCGCCCGTGTCCCGCAGCAACAGCGCCCAGCGACTGAAGGCGCTCGACGGAGCCCTGACCGTGCCGCCCGCGCTGGCCGCCGCCCTCGTCGATGCGCAGGGGCCAGTCCTCCTTTTGGACGACTTCACGGAGACCGGCTGGACGCTCGCGGTGGCGGCCCGGATGCTCCGCCGGGCCGGGGCGCGGGGGGTCCTGCCGCTGGTCCTCGCCCTGCAAGGCTGATGACGAGCACATGAACCAGGGTGGACACCCGGACCAACGGCATGTTCCGGGCCACCCCAGGCATCTACAAATGACACACCCGGCAGGGATATAATCCACAGATCACCAGAAGACGGTCGGTGGCCCCATTTGCTCGTTGCCGCAACCCAGTTCGACCGCAAGAATTGGAGTCCGCTCCCCGCACGGCTTCTTGCCCGTGGTCCGGCAGGGCTTCGCTGCGGTGTGCGCTCCCCCAAGTCCGATCTCCGCCCGCAGTGTGGGCGCGTAGCCGAAGGGAGGACCGTGACCTTCGGATTCGCTCCGTCCCCCGCGGCATCCATGTCGACGTCTGCCGACCTGTCCGCCGCTTCCACCAACTCAGCAGCCCGCATGCTCGAACCCGCGGAGTGGGCCGCAGCCGGGATTCCCCTGCTGCGCAATCCGCGAGAGGTCGTCAGCGGACTGCACTCCAGGCACAGCCCCAGACCCGCGACCGCGATCGTGGCCGTCCTCGATCCGGACGAGCGGGTGCGGGCGAGTGCCTCGTTCATCCGCCGCTCCGCGCCGGCCGACGGCTGGATGTTCCGCAACTCGCTGCTCGCGCAGCTGCGCCGGGTCATCCCGCACGACCTGCGCCGCCGTACGCCGGTGCGTACGGCCGTCCTGCTCTACTGCCGTGACGGCGACGCCCGTTGGACGCAGGAGGACGGCGCGTGGATGTGGGGTCTGCGCGACGCCTGCACCCTGCACGGGCTGCGCTGCGGGGCGTACATCACGCTGACCCGCGACGGCTGGCAGGTACTCGGCGAGGGCCGCGGCGGGCGTCGCCCGAACGCGGACTCCCCACCGGAGCCCCTCGCCATGTCCGAGGCACCGCCACCGCTGCCGATGCCCCGCACCGGAGGCGCCGCCTCGGACATCCTGCGCCGCGCGGCGGCCCGCTGACCCCGGCGCCCGACAGGGCCGCACCTGACGGCCATGGGGAAGGCGACCACGTCGTACGAGAACAGCCACCGCGGACAACGGCGTCCACCCGGTACGACGTACGACGACGCATCAGGGCATGCGTCAGCGATCATCTGCACGCGCGCGCACGTCGGCCCGGCACACGACGGCTCGCCCGTACGGCGTCCACAGCACAGGACGGGCGCACGCGCACGCGTGCCCCGGTCGACCGTACGATCTCGCTCTGTTGCCTGGGCCATGACATCACCGGCGTACGACCGCCCGGACGCGTCGAAGCGCGTCAGGGCATGCCGGATCACCCGCCGTACGAATACCGCTTCAGCGGTTCTCCGTCAGCCCGTCCGATGGCGCTGGACCGGCTCAGACCCCCGCGCCCAGCACCGAGTTGATCTGCTGCGGGTCGCCGCAGACGATCAGCAGGGCACCGGCTCGGCCGAGGGCCAGGGGAAGGGCCGTGGCGGCCGTGGTGTCGGCACCGCCGTTGACGGCGACCACGACCACGGGACGTGAACCGGCACGGCTCACAGCGGCGGCGTCGGCATAGAAGACGTCGTCGCCCGCGTCGTGCTGCGCCCAGTACGGGGCCTCACCGAAGGACAGTTCGTGCGCGGCCCACGGGTGCGGATCGCCGGTGGTGATCACCAGCACCTCGCCGGGGGCGCGGCCCGACTCCAGGAGCAGGTCGACGGCTTCCTCCGCAGCGTCCAGCGCGCCCTCGGCCGAGGCCGGGATCAGCTGGATCTGCGGGGCCGTCGAAGCCGCGGAGGCAGGGGCAGAGGGGGCGGAAGGGACAGGGGCGGCCGGAGCCGCGGACGGCCCGGGCTTGACCGCACCCGCGGTCGCGGCCACGGCGGTCGCGGGCGCGTCGTGCGGTGCGCGCTGGGCCG
This sequence comes from Streptomyces sp. NPDC000878, assembly GCF_053599695.1. Lineage (NCBI taxonomy): Bacteria > Bacillati > Actinomycetota > Actinomycetes > Kitasatosporales > Streptomycetaceae > Streptomyces > Streptomyces sp. NPDC000878. The sequence goes on from NZ_JBSFMT010000023.1 coordinate 59,698, forward strand.
GCGCCGTGGGCCGGAAAGGCCCCGGACGGCCGGGACGCGGCGCAGCCGCGGGGCGGGGGCCGGGTACGGGACGGGGGGTCTGCGCGGTGCGGCCACTGGCCGGAGTGACGCGGGGACCCTGGGCACTCTCGTGAATCTGAGGCTCCTCGGGAATGAGAGGCATGACCTGATATTTATCAAACGCCCGTGCGACTCGCGTCGGCGGGTGGCACATGAGTGCGAACGGAACTGTCAGAAGTCGAAGCCGAGCTGGCCCTCGATCTCCGGAGCGTTCCCGTTCGCCCAACTGCGGGCCTTCTTGAGGTGCCGCCACTGGGGCAGCGCATCAAGATACGCCCACGACAGCCGGTGGTACGGGGTGGGACCCCGCTCCTCCAGCGCGGCCTTGTGCACGGGGGACGGATACCCGGCATTGGCCGCAAAACCGAAGTCTGCATGGTCGATACCCAGTTCGGCCATCATTTTGTCGCGCTGAACCTTGGCGATCACGGACGCCGCCGCGACCGCCACGCACGACTGGTCACCCTTGATCACCGTGCGGACCTGCCACGGCGACCCCAGGTAGTCGTGCTTGCCATCGAGGATGACCGCGTCGGGGCGGACGGGCAAGGCCTCCAGTGCGCGCACCGCGGCGAGCCGCAGCGCGGCCGTCATCCCCAGGTCGTCGATCTCCTCCGGAGAGGCGTGCCCCAACGCGTACGACGTGACCCATGTCCGCAGTTCTTCCGCGAGTTGGGTACGCCGCTTGACCGCGATGAGCTTGGAGTCGGTGAGCCCCTCGGGGGGCCGCCGGAGACCGGTGACCGCCGCGCAGACGGTGACGGGACCGGCCCACGCGCCCCGGCCCACCTCGTCGACGCCGGCGATGACCTTCGCTCCGGTCGTGGCGCGCAGGGAGCGCTCGACGGTGTGGGTGGGTGCTTCGTACGGCATGGCGGTCTCAGCCTACGCCGCCCGGAACCCCACGCGACACCCCGGCCCCCCAAGCCACTTCAGACACTTCCCGCCCGCAACAGCGGAACCATCAACTGGTCGATCATCTCTTCGATGTCCCGCTCGTCCCATTCACTCGCGCACATCTTCGAGCGGTACATCATCATGGCCGGAATGGCGTCGAGGACATAGCCGTTGGCGGCGTCGGGACGGGTCTCCCCTCGCGTGATTCCGCGGTCGATGATCTCCCGGAGGAGCCTCACCGTCGGCTCGACGAGCCCTCCGAAGATCACGCCCTGAAAGCGTTCCGCCTGCGGGCTGTCGCATTCGTGAATCACCGAGCGCAGCGCGAACCCCGGGCGCGAGAACATCGCCTCGCGCACCTGCCGGCACAGTTCGAGGAGGTCGTCCCGCACGTTCCCGAGGTCGGGCGCCCGGTCGAAGCGCGGCAGCCCGGCCTGGAGCGCGTCCGCGACGAGGTCCTCCTTCGAGGGCCAGCGTCTGTAGACCGCGGCCTTGCCGGTCTGGGCGCCGGCGGCGACGCCCTCCATCGTGAGGCCGTTCCAGCCGACCGTACTGAGCTGCTCCAGCGCGGCGTCGAGAATCGCGCGTTCGAGCACGGCGCCGCGCCGGCGGGGGGAGGCCGTCTGAGCGGGGGCGGCCGTCCAGCGCGAGGTAACCATCTGATGTGTCTCCAGCGGGCAAGGGTGAGCGGGCGGTGCGAGGATTATCAGGATTGTCGGTATTGAGGGGATCGCCGACGGGGTGAATCGCAGAGATTACCCGGGCGACCGGGGTGCGACACGGCGGCGACTTCAGTGAACGCTTGCGTTCACTGTCGGGGACTCACTACCGTTCGACGCAACAGTGAACGCGAGCGTTCACTAGTGCTCTTATGGGGGACCCATAGTGACTACCTCTTCATTGATGAAGGACCAGAAGCCAGGTGCGGCCCGCCGGGAGGGGCATCCCGGCATAGCGCTCACCGTCATCGCGGCCTGCCAACTCATGGTGGTACTCGACGCGACGATTGTGAACATCGCGCTGCCGCACATTCAAGACGCCCTCAAGTTCAGCACCACCGACCTCACCTGGGTGGTCAGCGCCTACACGCTCACCTTCGGCGGCCTGCTGCTGCTCGGCGGCCGGGCGGGCGACATCCTCGGCCGCCGCCGGGTCTTCATGACCGGCATCCTGGTGTTCATCGCCGCCTCCCTGCTGGGCGGACTCGCCCAGGAACCCTGGCAGTTGCTGGCCGCACGCGCCCTCCAGGGCGTGGGTGGCGCGATCGCGTCGCCCACCTCGCTGGCGCTCATCACCACCACGTTCGCCGAAGGCCCGGAGCGCAACCGGGCGTTCGGGGTCTTCGCCGCCGTCTCGGCGGGCGGCGGCGCCGTCGGCCTGCTCGCCGGCGGCATGCTCACGGAGTGGCTCGACTGGCGTTGGGTGCTGTTCGTCAACGTACCGATCGGCATCCTGATCGCCGTGCTCACGCCGCTGTACATCAGCGAGTCCGAACGCCACCCCGGCCGCTTCGACATCGTGGGCGCGCTGACCTCGACGCTGGGCATGGCGGCCCTCGTCTACGGCTTCATCCGCGCGGCGGAGGAGGGCTGGCGGGACAGCCTGACCCTCGCGTCCTTCGGCACGGCGGTGATCCTGCTGGCCGCCTTCGTCTTCGTGGAGATGCGCGCCAAGGAGCCGATCACCCCGCTGAAGATGTTCGCCGACCGCAACCGCTCGGGCACGTACGTGATCATGCTGAGCCTGGCCGCGGCGATGTTCGGCATGTTCTTCTTCATCGTCCTCTTCGTGCAGAACGTGTTGCTGTACACGCCGATCGAGGCGGGCCTCGCCTTCCTGCCGGTGACCTTCGCCATCGCCATCGGCGCGGGCCTGTCGCAGCGGTTCCTGCCGGTCCTCGGACCCAAGCCGTTCATGGTGGTCGGATCGGCACTGGCGACTCTCGGCCTCATCTGGCAGGCCTTCATCACCCCCGACAGCTCGTACGTCGGCGGGGTGCTCGGCCCGATGGTGGTCTTCGGCTTCGGTATGGGCCTCAACTTCGTGACGCTGACCCTGACCGCGGTCTCCGGGGTCGCCGCGCACGAGGCCGGCGCCGCGTCCGGGCTGCTCAACGTCACGCAGCAGGTGGGCGGTTCGCTCGGCCTCTCCATCCTGACGACGGTGTTCGGCGCGGCCAGCCGCGACGAGGCGGCGAAACAGGTACCCAAGTTCCTCGCCGAGGCATCGCCGGAGCAGAAGGCGGAGTTCGCCAGGACCAACCAGCTCCCGGCTCCCTGGAGCCACGAGGTACTCGCCCACGGCATCTCCACGGCCTTCATCCCGGCCGCCGCGATGGCCGTACTCGCCCTCGCCACCGCCTGGTTCGTGATCCGCGTCCGCAAGAGCGACCTGGAGGCCCTGTCGGGCACGGCGAGCACCGCGGGTCCGGCGGGCGGCTGATCTCCCGGCAGCGGGCCCGCAGGCGCCGCCCTGCGGGGTCGCAAGCGACGACGGCAGCCCTGCTCGCTCCGGATGCCCGGAGCGACGCAGGGCGCCGTGGGCCTCGCGAGGCGGCCACCCGCGCGGACGACGTCCCGTGCCCTACCGTCGCCGGCAGGGCATGTACGTCACTCCGGTACGTCACTCCGGGCACCGACGCGACACGCGGCGCTGCGGGCCCCAAGTGCCGGCCGCGCGGACGACGCCCAGCGGCACGGCGACGCTCCCGCAGCGGCCCGCGCCGTCAGCGCCTGACCGGGACCTACCTCGCCCCAGGCTCGCGTTTCCGGCACGCACGCGCGTGTGTGCGCCGCCATACGGCTTGCGCCGGCGTGGGGTCGGGGACACCGGCACGCACGCGCGCGTGCGCCAGCAGTAGATGCCGTCCTGCTCCATGGGTTCGCTCCCGGTGCGCACGCGCGCCCGGGCCCGCACGACACCTCTACGTCGCCCCGGCACGAAGCCGGATCACCGCCCGAGGCCGCCCCAGGGGCCCACACACCGCAGGACTAGGCCCCCGTCGGCACCCACTCCGGCAGCCCTTCCGTCCGCTCCAGCCACGCCAACGGCGGTGCCCCCGCCTTCCCCGCGGCGAGTACGCCGCCCACGATGGCGCAGTTCGTGTCCACGTCGCCGCCCGCCCGGGCCGTGACCCAGAAGGCCTCTTCGTAGTCACCGAGGGCGCGCGCGGCGGACCAGAGCGCGAAGGGCACGGTGTCGTGCGCCGACGTACGCCGGCCACAGCCCAGTACGGCCGCGACCGTGCCCGCGTCGGCGTAGTCGAGCATGTCCCGAGCGCGCCGCAGCCCGGCGGCGACGGCGCTTCGCGGGACGAGCGCGATGACACCGTCGAGGAGCGCACCAGGGCTCGGCGGGCCGTCCGGAGCGGCTGCCAGGGCGGCTGCCGCGGCGACGGCCATGGCGCCGACCACGGCCTCGCGGTGCTGGTGCGTGGGGTAGGCCGAGATCTCCGCCTGGTGGGTCGCCTGCTCCGGGTCGTCCGCGTACCAGGCGCCCAGCGGAGCGATACGCATGGCCGCGCCGTTGCCCCAGGATCCCTGCCCGTTGAACAGGGCGGACGCCAGCTCGCGCCAGTCGCCGCCCTCCCGGACCAGCCGCAGGAGCCGGTTCACCGCAGGGCCGTACCCGCGGTCGAAGTCGTGGTGGTGCGCGAAGGAGTGGGCCAGCGCGTCCTGGTCGATGCGGCGGTGCGCGGCCAGTACGGCCACCACAGAGCACGCCATCTCCGTGTCGTCGGTCCACTGCCAGGGGCCGGGCGGCAGCTCGCGGAGCCCCAGCAGCGGGTGGTTCACGGGCACGAAGAACTGCGACCCCAGCGCGTCCCCCACCGCGAGCCCGCGGAGGCTGGCCAGGGCGCGCTCCAGGCGCTCGTGCGCAGCGGAAGCAGGAGAGGAGTCAACGGTCATCGCCCTACCACCCTAACCGCTGATTCCGTACGATTCCGGGTCACGCCAGCGCTCGAACGGCCGGTCGAGGGTGTACCTGCCGTCACCCCCGAGAACGAGCATCCGCATCTCCGCGTTCCCCGGATTCGACAGCGACTCGAACTCCGCGACCGTCCAGTGGAACCAGCGCATGCAGAACAGCCGCATGGCCAGACCGTGGGTCACCAGCAGCACGTTGGGCGGATGGTCGGGGGCCTCGAAGCTGCGGTAGAGGCTCTCCAGGAAGCCTCCGACCCTGTCGTACACGTCGGCGCCGGACTCCCCCTGGGCGAACCGGTAGAAGAAGTGCCCGTAAGCGTCCCGGTACGCCTTCTGCAGCTGTACGTCGTCCCGGTCCTGCCAGTTGCCCCAGTCCTGCTCGCGCAGCCGGGGCTCCTCGCGTACGCGTATGAGGTCGGGGTTCAGGCTGAACGCGCGCAGGGTCTCGTGGGTACGGCGGTACGGGGAGACGTACACGCTGACCTGCTCCTGCCCGAACACCTCGCGCAGCCGTTTGCCCGTCTCCTCCGCCTGCCGCCAGCCGCGTTCGGTGAGGGCGAGGGCATGGTCCGGCTCGCGTTCGTAGACGGTGTCATCGGCATTGCCCATTGACTCGCCGTGCCGGACAAGGACGATGCGCCGTGGTCTTACCATGCCAAAACCCTAGATCGGCTCGGCGTCGAGCGGGCACTCGCACGGTCTCTATACGGCGTATGTCACACATGTCGTGCGCATTGGAGCACTCAGAGTGCTGATCCGGTACGGATCTTCAGACTATCCAGCTCGGTTCCAGCTCGACGATGTCGCCGGCGAGGGCGGCGACATCCGCCTCCAGCTGGGCCCGCAGCGCCAGCCGCTCCACGCGCTCGGCCCGGTACTTGCCGTGCTCGGCGGCCGACCGCCACATCGACAGGATCAGGAACTCGTGCCCCGGCGCCTCGCCGAACAGCCCACGCACCATGCCGGGGGAACCCGCCATCGCAGGGTTCCAGACCTTCTCCTGCATCAGCGCGAAGTGCTCCGCGCGCTCCTCGTGGACACGGCAGTGCGCCACCCGTACCAGGTCGGAGTCCGTGAAGCGCGGCTCGAAGCCGGTCTTCACGTCGAACCGGTGGTCGAACAGCTTGACCTGCTGTTCCTTGAACGTGCCCGACTGAGCGGTGGCGAGCCGGTCATGGGACCGGGCCATGAAGGAGTCGTAGAAGGCCCGGCTCTCCCAGAAGGCGAAGACGTGCGCCACGCCGGGACGCCCCCGGCTCCAGCCCCCGCCCTGCCCCCGGAATCCCGGCTCCCCCAGAAGTCCCGCCCACTTTCGCTGCCCCCGTTCGAAACCGCGGCGGTCCACCACGGTGCAGCGAATCCACTTGACCAGCACCGCGCCATCGTAAGGCCACGGAGCGTGGCGCCGGTCACGCTCGGGCGGAGTACAACCGCGCGAGCGCCCCCGCGCACGTGGCACGATGGACAACCAGCTGTGATGTACCGGCAGTTGGAGCGACCGCACACGGCGAACGGGGAAGGGAAGTCTGGTGAAGGCCCTCAACAAGGGGATCCGCAAGGCCGAAGTCTCACTGAAGTGGGATCCGAGTCCGGCGGGGCAGCCCCCCACCGATCTCGACATCGTCGCCGCGACCTACCCGGCGACCGATCCGTACGGCGATCCCGCCTATGTGGTGCACTTCGACAGCCGCTCCCCGGACGGCACGATCACGCTCAACCGGGACAGCAAGGACGGCAAGGGCTTCGGCTGGGACGAGGTCATGACGCTGGAGTTCGACCGCCTGGCCGCCCAGTACGCGCGCGTGGTGGTCGGCGTCATCATCCAACAGCGTTCCACGCACCGGACGTTCGTCAGCGTGATCAAGCCCGGCCTGCGCATCCGCGAGGGCTACGGCGTCCTGGCCGAGGACGACTTCGGCGGCGTTCTGGGGTCGACGGCGGCCACGGTCGCGGAGTTCGTCCGCGACGAGAGCGGGTCGTGGGACTTCCACTCCGGCGTCCAGGGCTTCGAGGACGACCCGGCTACGTTCACCAGGACGATGGGCCGCACGCGTCAGACCTGATCCTTCCCCGAAGGGGAGGGTAGGTAAGGGGTGACGATCGCGAGGGTGGCGGCCAGGGCATCGAGTACGGCCTCCCGATGGGTGACCGTGCTCAGCGGGCCGTCCCCTCCCGGCGCGCGAAGTCCGCGGTCCGCCAGCAGGTAGAGCATGCGCAGCGTGCGCATGGTGTTGGAGGCCCATGGCGGAACCGGCCCGGACTCTCCCGTCCGGAACGCCGCCGTGACGGCGTCCAGCCATCCCACCGACTCGGCGGCGCCGAGCCCGGGCCGGCACAGAACCTGAGCCAGCGCACGGGCGATCCGGTCGTCCTCCTGAGCGTCGAAGACATGGTCGGTGTCGGCCAGCAGCCGCGCGACGGCCAGTTCGATCAACGGTGCGGGCTCCTGCTGCGGGCGCCGTGCGAGAGCCGCCAGCAGGTCGGCGCCGTGCGCGGCGGCGTGCACCCAGCCGAGCGTGGTGTCGTACCCGCGCAGATCGGCCTCCCCGGGATACCACCCGGCGAACGCCTCCCACCACTCCTGCCGCCAGTCCCCCGCGTCGACGATCCGGGCGAGGACGAGGGGAGCGAAAGCACGCGCCTGAATGCCGGGATCGTCGAACAGCCCGGCCGTCCGGTCCCCGAGCCACCGGCGCTCCGCCGCGTCGAGGGCGGGTATCCAGCGGACAGCCGTGACGTACGCCCACTCGTCACGCACCACGGGATCCGGGGAACGGAGATCCACGACCAGCGCGTCCAGAGCGGCTGCCCGAGCAGCCGCCGAGAGCTCACCGATCTCACCGTCGTGACGCTGCGACTTGTCGTCCATGGACGGAGGTTACGTGGCCCAGGACATGACAGAGGAGGGGCACCGGCACATGGCCGGCGCCCCTCCCTCACTCACCGGTCAGCTGCAACCGCTGGTCGACCCGCAGCCCTCGCAGATGTAGCAGGACCCGGCCCGCTGCATCTTCGTACCGCAGGAGAAGCACAGCGGGGCGTCCGCCTGGATGCCCAGCTGCATCTCCACCAGTTCGGCGCTGGTGTGCACCTGCTGCAGAACGGGCTGAGGCGCTTCCGCGGCGGCCTTCGGGGCTGCCACGGCCTTCAGCTCCTGCGCGCGAGGCGCCGACTGGGCCAGGCCCTCGACCTCGATGCCGACCTCTTCGTCGGTCGGCTCGTAGGAACCCGTCTCCAGGTGACGCTGGCGCTCGTCGGCGGAGTGGATGCCGAGGGCGGAACGCGTCTCGAAGGGGAGGAAGTCCAGCGCGAGGCGACGGAAGATGTAGTCGACGATCGACTGCGCCATGCGGACATCGGGGTCGTCCGTCATACCGGCCGGCTCGAAGCGCATGTTCGTGAACTTCGAGACGTACGTCTCCAGCGGCACGCCGTACTGCAGGCCCACCGAGATGGCGATCGAGAAGGCGTCCATCATGCCCGCGAGGGTCGAGCCCTGCTTGGACATCTTCAGGAAGACCTCGCCGAGACCGTCGTCCGGGTAGGAGTTGGCGGTCATGTAGCCCTCGGCGCCGCCGACCGTGAAGGACGTGGTGATGCCGGGGCGGCCCTTGGGGAGGCGCTTGCGGACCGGGCGGTACTCGACGACCTTCTCGACGGCCTCACGGATCGTCGCCTCGGTCTTCGCGGTCACCGCGGTCTTCTCGTCGTCCTTCTTCTTGACGGAGAGCGGCTGGCCGACCTTGCAGTTGTCGCGGTAGATCGCGAGCGCCTTGACGCCCATCTTCCAGGCCTCGAAGTAGATCTCCTCGACCTCCTCGACGGTCGCCGTCTCCGGCATGTTGACCGTCTTGGACAGGGCGCCGGAGATCCAGGGCTGGATCGCGGCCATCATGCGGACGTGGCCCATCGCGGAGATGGTCCGCTCGCCCATGGCGCAGTCGAAGACCTCGTAGTGCTCCTGCTTGAGGCTCGGGGCGTCGATCACATGGCCGTGGTCGGCGATGTGGGCGACGATCGCCTCGATCTGCTCCTCCTGGTAGCCCAGGCGGCGCAGGGCCTGCGGGACCGTGCCGTTGACGATCTGCATCGAGCCGCCGCCGACGAGCTTCTTGAACTTGACCAGCGCGAGGTCGGGCTCAAGACCCGTGGTGTCGCAGGACATCGCGAGACCGATGGTGCCGGTCGGGGCGATGACGGACGCCTGCGCGTTACGGAAACCGTTCTTCTCGCCGATGCGGACGACGTCCTGCCAGGCCTCCGTGGCGGCGGCCCAGATCGGGGTGTCCAGGTCGTCGATCCGGACGGCCTTGTCGTTCTCGTCGGCGTGCTGCTTCATGACCCGCAGGTGCGGCTGCGCGTTGCGGGCGTAGCCGTCGTACGGGCCGACGACCGCGGCGAGTTCGGCGGAGCGGCGGTACGACGTGCCGGTCATCAGGGAGGTGATGGAACCGGCCAGGGCACGGCCGCCCACCGAGTCGTACGCGTGACCGGTCGCCATCAGCAGGGCGCCGAGGTTGGCGTAGCCGATGCCGAGCTGGCGGAACGCGCGCGTGTTCTCGCCGATCTTCTGGGTCGGGAAGTCCGCGAAGCAGATGGAGATGTCCATCGCGGTGATGACCAGCTCGACGACCTTCGCGAAGCGGTCGATCTCGAAGGACTGGCGGCCCTTGCCGTCGTCCTTCAGGAACTTCATCAGGTTCAGCGAGGCGAGGTTGCACGACGTGTTGTCCAGGTGCATGTACTCGCTGCACGGGTTCGAGCCGTTGATACGGCCGGACTCCGGGCAGGTGTGCCACTGGTTGATCGTGTCGTCGTACTGGATGCCCGGGTCGGCGCAGGCCCAGGCCGCCTCGGCCATCTTGCGGAAGAGCGACTTGGCGTCGACCTCCTCGATGACCTCGCCGGTCATCCGGGAGGTGAGCCCGAACTTGCCGCCCGACTCGACCGCCTTCATGAACGTGTCGTTCACCCGGACCGAGTTGTTGGCGTTCTGGTACTGGACGGACGTGATGTCGTCGCCGCCCAGGTCCATGTCGAAGCCCGCGTCGCGCAGGGCGCGGATCTTCTCCTCTTCCTTCACCTTGGTCTCGATGAAGCCCTCGATGTCGGGGTGGTCGACGTCGAGGATGACCATCTTGGCGGCGCGGCGGGTGGCGCCGCCCGACTTGATCGTTCCTGCCGAGGCGTCGGCGCCGCGCATGAAGGAGACCGGCCCCGAGGCGTTGCCGCCGGAGGAGAGCAGTTCCTTGGAGGAGCGGATCCGGGAGAGGTTCAGGCCGGCGCCGGAGCCGCCCTTGAAGATCATGCCCTCTTCCTTGTACCAGTCGAGGATCGACTCCATGGAGTCGTCGACGGACAGGATGAAGCAGGCCGAGACCTGCTGGGGCTGCGGGGTCCCGACGTTGAACCAGACGGGGCTGTTGAAGCTGAAGATCTGGTGCAGGAGGGCGTACGCCAGCTCGTGCTCGAAGATCTCGGCGTCGGCCGGGGAGGCGAAGTACTTGTAGTCCTCACCGGCCTTCGTGTACGTCTTCACGATGCGGTCGATGAGCTGCTTGAGGCTCACCTCGCGCTGCGGGGTGCCGACTGCACCACGGAAGTACTTGCTGGTGACGATGTTGACCGCGTTCACCGCCCACTCGGCGGGGAACTCGACGCCACGCTGCTCGAAATTGACCGAGCCGTCGCGCCAGTTGGTCATGACGACGTCACGGCTCGCCCACTCGACCTCGTCGTACGGATGCACGCCGGGGGTGGTGTGGATGCGCTCGATGCGCAGCCCCTTGCTCGCCTTGGTGCTGCCCTTGGCGCGGGAACTCCGTGCCGGACCGCTCGCCGTCTCTGTCATGCCGCCTCCCTGTATCGGGCAAAACGCCCAGAAGTGTCACGTTGTTCCCATGACACGGTGTTGTTTTCGCGCTGCGGGCACCCTTCGATGCCGCCCGCAGCAGGTCCTTGGATCGCCGTCACCCGGCCGGTTCCGAACTCCGAACACACCGTCCGGGTCCGGCCCGCCGGTCAGTCGGCGGCGTTGGCGGGCACGGGGACCTGAGTGGTCCCTCCGCTCCCGCGGTCGTCTTCCTGGCGCCCCACATCCGGGTCTTCGTCGTCCTCGGCGGGGCGGCGCGATGTTTCCCTGAGTTCCGCGACGGCGGCCTCGAAGTCGTCCAGCGAGTCGAACGCCCGGTAGACGGACGCGAATCGCAGGTAGGCGACGAGGTCGAGTTCCTGCAGCGGACCGAGTATGGCCAGCCCCACGTCGTGGGTGGTCAGCTCGGCACTTCCGGTGGCCCGCACCGCTTCCTCGACCCGCTGGCCGAGTTGGGCGAGTGCGTCCTCGGTGACAGGTCGTCCCTGGCATGCCTTGCGCACACCGTTGATGACCTTCGTACGGCTGAAAGGCTCGGTGACTCCGGACCGCTTGACCACCATGAGCGAGCACGTCTCGACGGTCGTGAACCGGCGAGTGCAGTCGGGGCACTGGCGGCGCCTGCGGATCGACGTGCCGTCGTCGGTCGTACGACTGTCGACGACGCGGCTGTCGGGGTGCCTGCAGAAGGGGCAGTGCATGGTCTCCAACCCTCCCTCACAGCAGACTCAATGGCCTCTCGGAACCCCTCGGGCCCCTCGAAGCAGCCCCCAGCATAGGCGATGCCCGAGGGACCGAAGACCCGGGGGACCACAACTTCTGGGCTACTGCCGCAATCCAACCACTAGATGTGGGGATTGGCCCGTACATCCATCGCGTATCCGCGTGTCGCACCCGTATTGGCATGTGCCGCATGGCCATACCGCCACGGCGGGCCGGTTCCGGCACGGCCGTACCGCTGGGGAACATGCGGAGATACGGTGAGAACCGCGTGCGGCGGGGGGCGAATCCCGGTTGACGGGCCCGCAGGTGGCAGACTTGGGGACCGGCCCACGAGGTCGTCACCCCGGCGGTGAAGGGTACAACAATGAGCCCTTTTGTCCGCCCGGCGCGGCAGGAGCCATACACCTAAACATCTGATCGCGGCAGGCCATCCTCAATTTTTCACTCGAACGTGTGTTTGGCGCAACCTTTCGAAAGCAACTACCGTTGCACTGCACGGGAGACCATCGAGAGGGGCCGACGTGACCACCACCGCAGACAGTGCCACCATCACTGCCCAGGACCGCTCCCAGGGCCGACTCGAGCCGGTGCATTCGATGAACGAAGCCACGAATCCCGAGGGACACAAGCGGTCCCTCCCTGGACGACCTCCAGGAATCCGAGCTGACAGCTCGGGACTCACCGACCGGCAACGGCGCGTGATCGAGGTCATCAGGGACTCCGTGCAACGACGCGGTTACCCGCCGTCGATGCGCGAGATCGGGCAGGCAGTCGGCCTCTCCAGTACCTCATCGGTCGCACACCAGCTCATGGCCCTGGAGCGCAAGGGATTCCTGCGCCGCGATCCGCATCGCCCGCGCGCCTATGAGGTGCGCGGTTCCGACCAAGGGGCTTCCGTGCAGCCCACGGACACCGCGGGCAAACCCGCGGCGTCCTATGTCCCACTTGTGGGACGGATCGCCGCCGGCGGTCCCATCCTCGCCGAGGAATCGGTCGAGGACGTGTTCCCGCTCCCCCGCCAACTGGTGGGCGACGGCGAGCTCTTCGTCCTGAAGGTCGTCGGTGACTCGATGATCGAGGCCGCGATCTGCGACGGCGACTGGGTGACCGTCCGCCGCCAGCCCGTCGCGGAGAACGGCGACATCGTGGCCGCGATGCTGGAGGGCGAGGCCACGGTCAAGCGCTTCAAGCGCGAGGACGGCCATGTCTGGCTCCTCCCGCACAACTCCGCGTACCAGCCGATCCCCGGCGACGAGGCGACGATCCTCGGCAAGGTGGTGGCGGTGCTCCGCCGCGTGTGAGTGCTGCGGCAGGCGGGCCGTACGCGACCCGCCCCTGACCGGGCCCCGGGACCCCTGCGCCGGTTCCGGGGCCCTGTGTTGTCCCGTGTTCAGGCGCGCGAATGTGCGGGCCACCGACCGAAGTCGGTGGCCCGCACATTCGCGTCTACGCTTCCTCCGCCTGCTCGGCCTCCCCGGCCGCCGCCGGAGCGTCCTCCGCCGTCTTCGCCGCCGCGTCGATCGCGGCCAGCGAGCGCCGGACCACATTGCGGTCCGTGGTGTACCAGAAGTCCGGCAGGGACGCCTTCAGATAGCTCCCGTACCGGGCCGTGGCCAGCCGCTGGTCCAGTACGGCGACCACACCGCGGTCCCCCGTCGCCCGTACGAGGCGGCCGGCGCCCTGGGCCATGAGCAGTGCCGCGTGGGTGGCGGCGACGGCCATGAAGCCGTTGCCCCCGGCGTCCTCGACGGCCTTCTGGCGGGCGCTCATCAGCGGGTCGTCCGGGCGCGGGAACGGGATCTTGTCCATGACGACCAGCTGGCAGCTGGCGCCCGGGACGTCGACGCCCTGCCAGAGCGACAGTGTGCCGAACAGACAGGTCTGCGGGTCGGCCGCGAAGTTCTTGATCAGCTCGCCGAGCGTCTCCTCGCCCTGGAGCAGGATCGGGAACTCGGGGATACGGGAACGCAGTTCCTCCGCGGCGAGCTGGGCCGCCCGCATCGAGGAGAACAGGCCGAGGGTGCGCCCGCCCGCCGCCTGGATCAGCTCCGTCAGCTCGTCGAGCATGTCTCCGCGGTCGCCGTCGCGCGCGGGGCGTGACAGGTGCTTGGCGACGTACAGGATGCCCTGCTTCGGGTAGTCGAAGGGCGAGCCGACGTCCACGCCCTTCCACTGCGGGAGGTCGTCGCCCGCCGTGCCCTCCGGGGCGAGGCCCAGCGAGGCCCCGACGCCGTTGAAGTCGCCGCCCAGCTTGAGGGTCGCCGAGGTCAGGACCACGGAGCGGTCCGTGAAGAGCTTCTCCCTGAGGAGGCCCGACACCGACATCGGGGCGACCCGCAGAGAGGCCCCGAAGCGGTCGTGCCGCTCGTACCAGACGACGTCCCACTCTGAGCCGTTCGAGATCCGCTCCGCGACGTCGTGGACGGACTCCACCGAGGCCAGCGCCTGTTTGCGGACCGCGTCCTCGTCCTGGACCGACTTGTCGCGGGTCGCGCCGATCCCGGAGATCACCGTGCGGGCGGCGTCCCTCAGTGCCATCAGGGCGTACCCGAGGTCTTCCGGGACCTCCTCCAGGCGGCCCGGCAGGGCCAGCTCCATCACCCGCTCGAAACCCTCGGCCGCGGTCTGGAGCTGGTCGGCGGCCTTCTCGTTGACGAGCTTCGCAGCGCGGCGCACGGCACGGTTGACCTGGCCGGGAGTGAGTTCGCCGGTGGCCACTCCGGTGACCCGCGAGACCAGTTCGTGCGCCTCGTCGACGATCAGCACCTCGTGCTGCGGGATGACGGGCGCGCCCTGGATGGCGTCGATCGCGAGCAGCGCGTGGTTCGTGACGATCACCTCGGCGAGCTTGGCGCGCTCCCGGGCCATCTCGGCGAAGCACTCGGCTCCGTACGCGCACTTCGTGGCGCCCAGGCACTCGCGGGAGGAGACGGAGACCTGCGCCCAGGCCCGGTCGGAGACACCCGGAGTGAGGCCGTCGCGGTCGCCGGTGTCGGTCTCGTCGGACCACTCGCGCAGGCGCAGCAGGTCCTGGCCCAGCTTGCTGGTGGGCGCCGCCGCCTCGAACTGGTCGAAGAGGCCCTCGTCCTCCTCCTGCGGCACACCCTCGTGGAGGCGGTGCAGGCACAGGTAGTTCGATCGCCCCTTGAGCATCGCGAACTCGGGGCGGCGGCGCAGCACCGGATGCAGTGCGTCGACCGTGCGCGGCAGGTCGCGTTCCACGAGCTGGCGCTGGAGCGCCAGGGTGGCGGTCGCGACCACGACACGCTCACCGTGCGCGAGCGCGGGCACGAGGTAGCCGAGCGACTTTCCGGTGCCGGTGCCTGCCTGCACCAGCAGATGGGAACCGTCGTCGATCGCCTCCGCGACGGCTTCGGCCATGGTCACCTGGCCGGGGCGCTCCGTGCCGCCGACAGCGGTGACGGCAGCATGCAGGAGTTCTGGGAGTGAGGGCTTCGTCATAGCCCGACCACCCTACGGGGCGGCACTGACAATCGTCTGATCAAGCCGGGAGATGGGAGGGCGCTACAACGCATCGCGCACGCCTCGGTCCCGGACCATGAGAGCGGCCCGTTTCGCGGGCAGGTCCAGCTCGGCGGAGAACCGGAAACCGGCGGTCAGAAAGGCCGACACGGACGGGGTGTTGCGCAGATCCGGTTCCGCCACGACCCGCGCGCAGGAAGGGCGATGGTCTAGTACGAGGTCGGCGACGGCTCTGAGCAGGGTGCTGCCCAGTCCGCGCCCACGATCGGCGACACCGCCGAGCAGGAGGTGCAGTCCGGTGTCGTGAGGGCGGGCGGGGTAGTGCCGGGCCAGTGGATCGAGGTCGGCGCGGTAGATCTCCCAGTAGCTCATCGGGGTGCCCTCCAGCACGCCGAGACAGGGCACGCTGCGTCCGTCGCCGTCGAGCTGGGACCGCAGATGGGCCTCGGTCACGCACTCGGTGCCAGCGAGTTCCCAGAAGGTGGCCACCGTGGGGTCGTTCATCCAGCGGCCGATCAAGGGGAGATCGCGCTCGACATCCACCGGGAGAAGCCGGAACTCGCCCGCGGACGTGCGGCTCGTCCCCCAGTCCCCGATCCGGTCGAGGAGATCGTCGGTGTACAACGCGACGAACTCGTCGGGCAGGCGCAGCTCCAGCGTGTCCTCGCTGTCGCCACCGGTGCGGAAGTCGGCGGTCGGGGCGGTACGGGCGTCGGTGCGCGCGTCGGCAGGAGGCACGGGACGCTCCTCTCAGGAGATGGGGTGTGTCGTGTTCCTCGGGGTGAAAGGGGCTCGGGGATGCCGGGGACGTCAGGGATGCAGGGGGTTGGCGATGCTGACGTAGACGGACTGCGTGTCGACCGGGCCGACCAGCTCGTCGAGACCGTGCAGCCGGGTGAGCAGGTTGGCCTTGCAGCGCAGGACGGGTGAGTCCAGCAGTCGTCCTGGCAGGGACGTACGCAGTCGGGCGGGGCCGGAGGCGATGTCGCCGAGGAAGCGTCGGAAGGCGGCGAGCAGCAGCTGTTCGTCGGCGAGGCGCTGGGAGCCGAACGCGCCGATGAGGCCGAGGACGTTGTTGATGCCGAGGTAGTAGGCGAAGCGTTCGTCGGTGACCTCGTCGGAGACGAACGTGTCGCTCCGCGAGCCGATGCCGGGCAGCCGGGCGTCGAGGTCGGCGCGCCGGGACTCGCGGAAGTAGTACCCCTGGTTGTCGCGGTAGCGGCCTCCCCTGGGCCAGCCGTCGCCGTCCAGCAGGAGCAGGGTGTTCTGCTGGTGGGCCTCCAGGGCGACGCCCGCCTCGCTGTCCAGCCACAGCACGGGCCGTACGACCTGCTCCAGGTAGCGCAGGAACCACTCGGTGGCGACGGCGCCGCGCGGGCGGCCGGTTCGTGCGGCGAGGCGTGTGACGACCTCGGCCAGTCTGGAGCGCGGGCTCGGGCCCTCCGGGTCGCCCAGGTGAGCGTGGGGTCGGGGCGAGACGAGCCCGGCGATGCAGGCGACATCGTCCGCCGGGTGGAACGGGTTGTGCCGGATCATCACGTCGAGGCCGGTGACGGGGCTGCCGTCCGGGTCGTCGACGGCGAGCCAGGCCGGGTCGCGGACGATGTCGAAGCCCGGGTGCGCGGACTGCCACTGCTTGGCCAGTCCGCCGCGCAGCAGCCGGTGTACCTCGACGCCCCGGTGCAGTTCCTTGCGGAGGTTCTCACGCCGGGAGTTGGTGATGCGCAGCCCCAGCGAGAGCTTCAGCATCGCGGGGGCGCCCGAGCGGTGGACGGTGCGTACGGAGGAGGTGGGGTGCCAGAGGGAGCCATGGGTGCAGAGGTCGCGCAGCAGACCGGCTTCGAACAGGGCCGCGGTCTGCGGGCGGTGCCGGGTCTCGCGGATCTGCCACGGGTGCAGGGGGAGGGCCGCGTAGCCGTCGGGCAGCGGGAGCGGCAGTGTGGCGCCGATGAGCCGCTCGGTGAGCTGCTCGGCGCGGATGGGCCGGCCTCTCTCGGTCCACGCGGAGTCCGTGGCGAGCACGGAGGGGGCCACCGCCAGCCAGTGCAGCGGGAAGGAGCCACGCAACTCCGGTGAGTAGAGCCGGGCTTCGGCCTCGGCGAGCCCTTCGCGGCTCTTCGGGGTCGGATGCAGCGGGTGGCCGAGCAGCAGCGCCTGCTCGGCGGCGAGAAAGAGGTCGGGCCCGTCGGCCGGCTGCGCCCGCCGGTCGCTGATGAAGGTGGCGGTACGCCGGACGGAGTCGGCGACACGAGCGACCAGGTCGACGGCGTCGGGGGGCAGGACGGAGGGGGCGAACTGGGGCGGGGCATCTGCTGAGGGCACCTCGGTCACGGGGCCGGTGCCCGTCCCCGCCGCCTTCGGGCCGTCGTACGCCTCCCTGGCGAGCAGTGTCGCGACGGTGACCGCGTCGGCGGCCGGGGCTCCTGCGGGGGCGTCGGCCAGGTGCGGGAGGCCGAAGCGGTGCCAGCCGGTCGGGGACCAGTAGTGGACCGGGGCCAGCAGGGCGGTGCCGCTGGTGGGGAGGGGGATACGGAGGGTGCCGTCGGTGGGGGCGGTGAGGTTGTTCTCCCGTACCCAGCAGCGCAGCAGGTTCTCGGTGGCGGCGGCCTGGGCCGCGGTGTGGGGGTCGAGGTGTTCCAGAAGGTCGGCCATGGCACCGCGCCCCCACTCGGCTGCCCCCTTCTGCCGGGGCACCGTGTCCCTCACGGGGGTGGGGTGGGAACGGCCTTCGGGTACGGGGGTGCTGTTCAAGACGGTTCCTCGTGGGGGTTGTTCGCGTGCGCGTGCGGGGAGGGTGCGTACCGGGGCGGTACGGGCGGGCGTCGGGTCCGGCTACCCCGCTCGCTCGGAGTGGGTGGTGGTCTGCGGGCGTCCTTCGGTGTGGCCGCGCGCCACCGCCGCCACGGCGTCGGCCAGTCGGTCGAGTACCGCGTCGGCCTGTTCGTCGCTGATGGTCAGCGGCGGCAGCAGTCGGACGACGCTCGCCTTGCGTCCGCCGAGTTCGACGATCAGGCCACGGCGCAGGCACTCCCGCTGTACGGCGGCGGCCAGCGCGGGCGCTGCGGGGCGCGGCCCTCCTCCGGCCGGGCAGGGGAACACCTCCGGATCGGCGCCCACGTCACCAGCAGCCACCGCGCGCCGCTCCTCCCCCGGCTCGACCAGCTCGACCCCGATCATCAGTCCCCGTCCGCGCACATCACCGATGATCGGGAACTCCGCCGCCAGCTGCCGGAGTTGGGCGAGCATGCGGGGGCCCAGGCTGGCCGCGCGTTCGGCGAGGCCGTGCTCGCGGACGTACGTCAGGGTGGCGGTGCCTGCGGCCATGGCGAGCTGGTTGCCGCGGAACGTGCCCGCGTGGGCGCCGGGTTCCCAGACGTCGAGGTCGTCGCGGTAGACCACGACGGCCAGGGGCAGGCTGCCGCCGATGGCCTTGGACAGCACCATCACATCCGGCGTGACCCCGCTGTGTTCCACCGCCCAGAAGGCGCCGGTGCGGCCGACTCCCGTCTGGATCTCGTCGGCGATCAGCGGGATCGAGCGGTCCTCGGTGATCCGCCGCATACGCCGCATCCAGGCGTCCGGCGCGGGAATCACCCCGCCCTCGCCCTGGACGGGTTCGAGGATCATCCCGGCGGGCAGGGGCACGCCCGACTTGGTGTCGTCGAGGACGGACTCGGTCCAGCGGGCGGCGAGTTCGGCGCCCCGGTCACCGCCCATCCCGAAGGGGCAGCGGTAGTCCTGAGGGAAGGGCAGCCGGGCGACCCGTACGTCGGCCGCGTGGCCGGAGGCGTCGAGCGAACCGGCGGTCATGCCGTGGTAGGCGCCCGTGAAGGCGAGCATGCCGGTGCGGCCGGTCGCGGCGCGGACGAGCTTGAACGCGGCCTCCACGGCGTCCGTCCCGGCCGGTCCGCAGAACTGCACGCGCGCGTGGCCGGCGAGTCCGGGCGGCAGGGTGCGGAACAGCTCGGTGATGAAGGCATCCTTGACGGGGGTCGCCAGATCGAGGACGTGCAGCGGTGCCCCCGAGTCGAGGACCTTACGGATGGCCTCCAGCACGACGGGGTGGTTGTGCCCGAGGGCCAGGGTCCCCGCGCCCGAGAGACAGTCGAGGTAGCGGCGGCCGTCGGCGCCCTCGATCGTCAGCCCGCGTGCCCGTACGGGAACGATCGGGAGGGCGCGCGCGTAGGTGCGTGCCGACGACTCACGCGCCGACTGACGCCGCAGAATCCCTTCGTGCGCCCCGCGCGCGCCGGCGCACACCTCGGCATCCACGTCAGCTTCCACCAGCGCCCGGGATTCCCGTGCCCCTGTGCGCTCCCCCGTCTCCATGGACTCCCGCAGCCCCAATGTCCCAACTCCCCGCTGCTCCGCTGCTCTGCCGCCCCGCCGGCCGCCAACTCGCCGGGACACTCCTCCCGTTACCAACACCCGGTGTGCCACCGGAGTCACGGGTCGCCTCAAGATCCTTGCCGGGACGGAAGAGTTGCCGGTGCGGCGCGGCCCCCTCGGCACTCCGGAATCAGCAGTGACAAGGCGTCACATCGGCGCCCCGCCGGACGATCACCAGACCAGGCTGCCTGTAGCGAAACAGTTGCCGTTCCACCGGATGGCCCCCACAGGGACCGCATAGTGTGTGATGCCGTGCAGGGACAGCACACGGTTGGACCACGCCAGGGGGAGACAGATCATGCGACGCATACGCCCACCCTTCATCGCCCGCCGCGAGAGGGGCGCGCGCCGCGGAACCTCCCCCGTACCGGCCACCGTCGGCCTCGTCCTGGCACTCGCGATCACTGCCACCGCCTGCGGTTCCGACTCCGGCGACTCCGACGCGAGCAGGCAGTCCTCCGCCTCCGCCGCTGACGACGGTGCCGGGAAGATCACGATCCCGGACGGGCTGAAGGACAAACTCAAAGAGCACGGGATCGACCTCGACAAGTGGAAGAACGGCGCCTGGAAGAACTGGGACAAGGACGACTGGCTGCGCGAGGCCGAGGACTACGTCAACCCGATCATCGAGGGCCTCTGGGACACGGACCGCATGCGCGAGGCCGACGACCCGGAGAAGAGCGTCGACGAGAGCGACCTCGCGGGCGACCAGGGCGTCACCGACCCGACGCCGGAGGCCGTGGACGCGAAGGCCGTACCGCCCGCCTACCACGCCAACGCGCCCGAGGCGGGCAAGGTGTTCTTCGACGGGCCCGAGGGCACGATGGTGTGCTCGGCGACCGTGGTCGAGGACCCCGCCCACCCCGGGAAGTCGAACCTCGTCTGGACCGCGGGCCACTGCGTCCACGCCGGCAAGAACGGCGGCTGGTACCGCAACATCGCCTTCGTGCCGTCGTACAACAACGCGGGCAGGTCGAGCGCCGAGGTGGAGAACGCTCCGCGCGCGGAGATCGCGCCCTACGGCGTCTGGTGGGGTGACTGGGCGCAGACCTCGGACCAGTGGATCGAGCAAGGTGGTTCGACGGGCGGCGACGGGGCGCCGTACGACTTCGCGGTCATCCATGTGACGCCGGAGAAGGGCGGCAGCGGCAAGTCGCTGGAGGAGACGGTCGGTTCGGCCCTTCCGGTGGACTTCAACGCGCCTGCCGTCACGCAGGTGGAGAGCATCACGGCGACCGGGTATCCGGCGGCGGAGCCGTTCGACGGCGAGACGATGTACCAGTGCGAGGACAGTCCGGGCCGCCTGTCGATCGTCAAGGCCGACCCGACGATGTACCGGATCGGCTGCACCATGACCGGCGGCTCCTCCGGCGGCGGCTGGGTCACCACAGGCTCGGACGGCACCCCGGCCCTGATCTCCAACACCTCGATCGGCCCAGTCAGTTCAGGCTGGCTGGCAGGCCCAAGGCTGGGCAAGGTGGCAAAGGGCCTGTACGACGAGGTGAGCGAAAAGTTCGCCGACCAGTGAGGAAATGGGCCCCCATGCCGAAGGCATTGGGAGCCCATTTCAGGGGCGCGGGGAACTGCGCGACCAGCCACAACGCACCCGCAGAAAACCAACTCACCGGACCCGGCGGAACCTAAAGCGCCGCAGCCGCCGGAACATACGGCGACAGATCCGCCGCCAACTCCTCATGCACCCGTGCCTTGAGCAACGTGCCCTCCCCGGTGTGCTCCTCGGAGATCACCTCACCCTCGGTGTGGGCACGGGCGATCAGCCCGCCGTGGGTGTACGGCACGAGCGCCTCGATCTCGACCGAGGGCCGGGGCAGTTCGTTGTCGATCAGCGCGAGCAGCTCGTCGATGCCCTGACCCGTACGGGCGGACACCGCGATGGAACGCGTCTCCATCCGCATCAGCCGCTGAAGCGTCAGCGGGTCCGCCGCGTCCGCCTTGTTGATCACGACGATCTCGGGTACGCCGGTGGCGCCGACGTCCCTGATCACCTCGCGCACGGCGGCCAGCTGCTCCTCCGGCGCCGGGTGCGATCCGTCGACCACGTGCAGGATCAGGTCGGAGTCGCCGACCTCCTCCATCGTGGAGCGGAACGCCTCGACGAGGTGGTGCGGCAGGTGCCGTACGAAGCCGACGGTGTCCGCCAGCGTGTAGAGGCGCCCGCTGGGTGTCTCGGCCCGGCGCACGGTCGGGTCGAGGGTCGCGAACAGGGAGTTCTCGACCAGCACGCCCGCGCCCGTGAGGCGGTTGAGCAGCGAGGACTTGCCGGCGTTGGTGTATCCGGCGATGGCGACCGAGGGCACCTTGTTGCGGCGGCGCTCCTGGCGCTTGATCTCGCGGCCGGTCTTCATCTCCGCGATCTCCCGGCGCATCTTCGCCATCTTCTCGCGGATCCGGCGCCGGTCCGTCTCGATCTTGGTCTCACCGGGACCACGGGTGGCGAGGCCGCCGCCCTTGCCGCCGCCCATCTGACGGGACAGCGACTGACCCCAGCCGCGGAGCCTCGGCAGCATGTACTGCATCTGCGCGAGCGCGACCTGCGCCTTGCCCTCTCGGGACTTGGCGTGCTGGGCGAAGATGTCGAGGATCAGGGCCGTACGGTCGATGACCTTGACCTTGACGACGTCTTCGAGGTGGATCAGCTGGCCCGGGCTCAGCTCACCGTCGCAGATGACGGTGTCGGCGCCGGTCTCCAGGACGATGTCCCGCAGCTCGTTGGCCTTGCCTGAGCCGATGTAGGTGGCCGCGTCGGGCTTGTCGCGGCGCTGGACGACGCCGTCGAGGACGAGCGCGCCCGCGGTCTCCGCGAGGGCCGCCAGTTCGGCGAGGGAGTTGTCCGCGTCCCGGATGGTCCCCGTGGTCCAGACGCCGACGAGCACGACCCGCTCCAGACGGAGCTGGCGGTACTCGACCTCGGTGACGTCCTCGAGCTCGGTGGAGAGGCCTGCCACGCGGCGCAGGGCCGCGCGCTCGGAGCGGTCGAACTGGTCGCCGTCCCGGTCTCCGTCGATCTCGTGGCTCCAGGCGACGTCCTCTTCCATCAGGGCATCGGCCCGAAGACCTTCGGGGTAGGTGTGCGCGAGGCGCTCAGTGTCCTGGGAAGGGGAAGAAGAGGAGGTCATTGGGTCCTTACGTCGTCGGTGATTCGGTGGGCGGCGACGGATTGCGCGTCGTCACTGATCACAACGCACGAGCGTCCCGGGAGATTCCCGGAACCCGTCCCGTGAGGCCGGGGGCAGCGCCGCCGACCTGACGATGGTCGCACGGCACGCCCCGTCTCGTCACGGTGTTATTTCGCGGCGCTATGTGGCGGGCGCGACGGACTTCCAGTCCGGGTGACCGGGCATCGGCGGCGTCTTCTCGGCGTACAGCCAGGCCTGGAAGAACGCGCTCAGGTCCCGTCCGGCGATGTCCGAGGCGAGGCGCTCGAAGTCGGCGGTGCCCGCGACGCCGTCCTTGTGGAGGCCGACCCACGCCTCCTCCACGCGCTCGAAAGCCGGGCGGCCGATCTCCTGTCGCAGGGCGTAGAGGGCGAGGGCGGCGCCGTCGTAGACGTTCGGGCGGAAGATGCCGATCTTCTGGCCGGGCTTGGGCGCCTTGGGGGCGGCGGGTGGTCCGCCTGCGGCGCGCCAGCGGTCGGAGGAGCCGTACGCGGCCTTCATCCGGTCCGCCAGCTTCCGGCCCGCCTTCTCCTCCGCGTACAGGGCCTCGTACCAGGTGGCGTGTCCTTCGTTCAGCCACAGGTCGGACCAGGTGCGCGGGCTGACGCTGTCGCCGAACCACTGGTGGGCCAGTTCGTGCACCATGATCGAGTCGACGTACCACTCGGGGAAGGCGGGCTCGGTGAACAGGTCTCTCTCGAAGAGAGAGAGGGTCTGTGTCTCCAGCTCGAAGCCGGTCGACGCCTCGGCGATGAGCACCCCGTACGTCTCGAACGGGTAGCGGCCGACCTTGCTCTCCATCCACTCGATCTGCGCGGGCGTCTTCTTCAGCCACCGCTCCAGGAGGACCCGGTCCTTGGTGGGCACGACATCGCGTACGGGCAGTCCGTGCGGGCCAGTGCGGTGCAGCACGGTGGAGCGGCCGATGGACACCTGGGCCAGTTCGGTGGCCATGGGGTGCTGGGTGCGGTACGTCCAGGTCGTGGCGCTGCCGACCCGGTCGACGCCGGTGGGCAGCCCGTTGGCCACCGCCGTGTAGCCGTTCGGGGCGGTGACCCTGATGGTGTACATCGCCTTGTCGGAGGGGTGGTCGTTGCACGGGAACACCAGGTGCGCGACATCGGCCTGGTTGGCCATCGCGAGCCCGTCCTTGGTCCGCACCCAGCCCCCGTCCCGGCCGGCCGCGGACACGGGATCACTGCTGTGCCGCACGGTGATCCGCATCCAGCTCCCGGCGGGCAGCGCCGCCCGGGGCGTCACCACCAGGTCCTCGCCCGCACTGGTGAACGACGCCGGTTCACCGTCGACCTCGACCGACTCGACCTTTCCGTGGGAGAAGTCGAGGTTGACCTGTTCGAGCGGGGTGGTCGTCCAGGCGTCGATGGTCGTGACGGCGGACAGCGGCTTGCTGTTGATTCCGGGGTAGCTGAACGCCAGGTCGTACGACGCCACGTCGTACCCGGGGTTGCCCAGGTGCGGGAAGAGGCGGTCGCCGACCCCCAAGGGGGCCGCGGGTGCACTCGCGGCGACGAGGCAGACGGAGACGGCGGAGGCGAGCAGCGCCGACGTGAACCGGGTACGGGGGTTGAGCAGCATGCACCACCGCTACCAGCGCCCGCCCGCCCGACGGCGACGACTCGCGCCGGGCCCACCCGAACGGGTACCTCAGGGAACCGCCACGTGATGCTGCGCCCGGCTCACGTCGTACACGCCCGGCACATTGCGCATGGCCCGCATGAGGGCCGGAAGGTGCGCCGCGTCCGGGAGTTGGAGCGTGTAGGTGTGGCGTACGCGCTGCTGCGTGGGGGGTTCGACGGTCGCCGAGACGATCGCGACGCCCTCCAGGGCGATGGCCTCGGTGAGGTCGGCCAGCAGATGGGGCCGCCCGAACGATTCGGCGACCAGGGTGACCCGGGCCTCGGTGGTGTCACCCCAGTGCACGCCGACCTCCGCACGCCCCGTGCTCTTCATGCGCGCCACCCCGGCGCACTCCACGCGGTGGACGGTCACCACTCCCCCGCGCACGGCGAAGCCGGTGACCTCGTCGGGCGGTACGGGCGTACAGCAGCCGGCGAGCCGGACGGTCGCGCCGGGCTGGTCGACGACGGCGGTCGCGGCGGCCGGGGCCTCGGCGGAGCCGTCCTGGGCCGGACGGGCGCCGACGGGCTCACGGGCGGGCTCCGCAGGGGTCTCCTCGGCCTCCGGGAGGTCACCGGAGGTCTCCGCACCGTCCGCCGGTTCGGCGTGTGTCGGATGGGCGGCGAGCCAGCGCTGGATGGCGATCCTGGCGACGGGTGTGCGCGCGTGCTCCAGCCACTCCCTGGAGGGCTCGGAGGCCGGGTCCTGCCCCATGAGGAGCTGGACCGTGTCGCCGTCCCGCAGAACCGTGCTCAGCGTCGCCAGCCGGCCGTTGACCCGGGCGCCGATACAGGCGTGCGCGTCCTCGCCGTACTGCGCGTAGGCCGCGTCCACGCAGCTCGCGCCCTCGGGCAGCCCGAGCGAGCCCCCGTCGGCCCGGAAGACGGTGATCTCGCGGTCCTGGGCGAGGTCCTCGCGCAGGGTGGACCAGAAGGTGTCGGGGTCGGGCGCGGCCTCCTGCCAGTCGAGCAGGCGGGAGAGCCAGCCGGGCCGGGTGGGGTCGATGCGCTCGCCGTCGCCTTCGAGGTCGGCCCGCGCCCCGTCGCCGTCGGTCTGCTCCTCCGAAGGAGGAGCGTAGGGATTGCCGAGCGCGATCACGCCGGCCTCGGCGGCCTTGTGCATCTGGTGGGTGCGGATGAGGACTTCGGCGACCTGGCCGTCCTTGCGGGCGACGGCCGTGTGCAGCGACTGGTACAGGTTGAACTTGGGAACGGCGATGAAGTCCTTGAACTCCGAGACGACGGGCGTCATGCACGTGTGCAGCTCACCCAGTACGCCGTAGCAGTCGGCGTCCTCGTTGACGAGCACCAGGACCCGCCCGAAGTCGGAGCCGCGCAGTGTGCCGCGTTTGCGCGCCGTCCGGTGCAGGGACACGAAGTGCCGTGGCCGGATGAGGACTTCGGCCTGGATCCCCGAGTCGCGCAGTACCGCGCGTACCTCGTCGGCGATCTCGGCGAGCGGGTCGTCCGCGCGGGAGGCGTTGTTGAGGATCAGCTCCCGGGTGTGCTGGTACTCCTCGGGGTGCAGGATCGCGAAGACGAGGTCTTCCAGTTCGGTCTTGAGCGCCTGGACGCCGAGCCGTTCGGCGAGCGGGATGAGCACGTCCCGGGTCACCTTGGCGATGCGTTCCTGCTTCTCGGGGCGCATCACGCCCAGGGTGCGCATGTTGTGCAGCCGGTCGGCGAGTTTGATCGACATCACGCGGACGTCGTTCCCGGTGGCGACGAGCATCTTGCGGAAGGTCTCGGGCTCGGCTGCGGCGCCGTAGTCGACCTTCTCCAGTTTGGTCACACCGTCGACGATGAAGCGGACCTCGGCGCCGAACTCCTCGCCGACCTGATCCAGCGTCACATCGGTGTCCTCGACGGTGTCGTGGAGCAGAGACGCCGTCAGGGTCGTGGTCTCCGCGCCGAGTTCGGCGAGGATCAGGGTCACGGCGAGCGGGTGCGTGATGTACGGCTCGCCGCTCTTGCGCATCTGGCCGCGGTGCGAGGACTCGGCCAGGACGTAGGCCCGGCGCAGCGGTTCCAGATCGGCTTCGGGATGGTGGGCGCGGTGCGCCTCAACCACGTGGCCGATCGCGTCGGGCAACCGGTCGCGGGTGGCGGAGCCGAGGAAGGCCGCTCTGCCCAGCCGACGCAGGTCGATCCGGGGGCGGGCCCGTCGGCGGGGCGCGGGAGTCCCCCCTTGCTCCAGCGAGACCGCGAGCTTGGGCGAGGTGGACGTCACAGCACCTGGGCTCGCGGGATTCGTGGCCTCCGCACTCATGGGCACCTCCGGCTACCTGGACCGGCGGACGGGATGCCCCATGGCGGACGGCGGCTCAGGGGATGGCGTTGTTCCCCCGTCCGGGCCGGTGCTTGATGCTACCGAGCCCACCACGCGCGACTGACCACCTCTCGTCGAGCGTGAAACGGATCACCCATTCGAGCGACGGTTCGAGGGCCTGTGCATTCGAGCCACCCGACCTGCGATCGACCCTGTTTCCGAGGCGCACAGAGCTGTGGGACTACGGTTCCACGGCCCACAGGGCCCGTGGACTGCGATATCCGACCGCCCTCCGCCTCACTTGACCAGGTTTTCCAGCCACTCGGCGTCGATCTCGCCCTCGGCGACGATCACCGCGGGCCCCGTCATCTCGATCTCGCCGTCGGCCCGCTCGGTGATCACCAGGCGCCCGCCGGGCACATCGACGGTGTACGTCACCGGGGTCCCGGTCACGGCCGGGTCCGCGCCGTCGCGCCGGGCGGCGGCCACGGCGACGGCACACGCGCCCGTGCCGCACGAGCGGGTCTCACCGGCCCCGCGCTCGTGCACGCGAAACGCGACATGACGCGGGCCCCGGTCGACCACGAACTCGACGTTGACCCCGTCCGGGTAGACGGAGGCGGGACTCAACGGCGGCGCGGTGAACAGGTCCCCCGCGTGTGCGAGATCCTCCACGAAGGCGACCGCGTGCGGGTTGCCCATGTTCACGTTCCGCGCGGGCCAGCCACGCTCCCCCACGCGCACAGTGACCTCCCCTTCGGGGAGGAGTGCCTTGCCCATGCCGACGGTGACGTCGCCCTCCTTGGCGATGTGCACGCTCTTCACGCCCCCGCGCGTGGCGACGGCGATGTCCCCTTCGGTCACGTGTCCGGCCCGCTGGAGATAGCTCGCGAAGACCCGCACCCCATTGCCGCACATCTCCGCGATCGAGCCGTCGCCGTTGCGGTAGTCCATGAACCACTCCGCCTCGGCCGCCATGCCCCTGGCCTCGGGATGCGCGGCGGACCGCACGACGTGCAGCAGCCCGTCACCCCCGATGCCCGCACGCCGGTCGCACAGGGCGGCGACGGCGGCCGGGGAGAGGTCGATGACGTTCTCGGGGTCGGGGACGATCACGAAGTCGTTCTCGGTCCCGTGCCCCTTGAGGAAGGCGATCCGCGTGCTCATCCCTCGATCGTACGGCGTAGGAGCGCCCCAAAGGGGCGCGGGGAACTGCGCGGCAAGCCACGATGGCGCCGCAGCCGAACTGCTAGCGCAGCCGGGCGACTCTCCACACGGCGAGCGCGATCACCACGGTCACCATCACGACGTACGCCACCACGACCCACCAGCCCCGCCGACGGCCTTCGCCCAGCCCCGGTGCGGTGTAACCCACCCGGCGCGCGGCCATCATGCCCCACCCCGCCGCGCAGGAGCAGATGAGCAACCCCAGCATGGCGATGACCGCTCCGCTGTCGCCGAAGTCGAACGCCAGCGGGAAGGCGAACATCAGGGAGCCGAGCGCGGCCAGGACCACGATCGGGGCGAGCTGCCAGATGCGCAGACGGCGCTGCGGACGCAGTTCGACCTCGACCTCGGGCCCGAGGAACATCTCGTCCGGTTCGGGTCCGTCGGCGGTCACGCCGCCCTGGGTGTCGTCGGGCCCGTCCGGGCTCAGACGGTCCTCGCCCTGTTCCGTTTCGCCACCGTCACCGGTGACGTGTCCCGCGCCTTGTGCGGTGTCGCGAGGGCCGGCCTCCATCGCCACGCGCCCTCCCAACTCGGACTCCACTTGGTCGATCGAAGCTCGATGATGGCACGGCGCCGGAGGCCTGGATGACGGCCGGAGCGTCCCGATGCCATGACGTGATCAGGCTGTGACCGGTCGTTCGACCAACGCCAGTGCGAGGCCCGGAAGTTCTGTGAGATCCGCCGCAGCCCCACTGAGCCAGTGCACCCGGGGATCGCGTCTGAACCATGAATCCTGACGGCGCGCGAAGCGCTTGGTGGCGCGTACGGTCTCCGCGCGCGCGTCGTCCTCGCCGTACTCCCCCACGAGCGCCGCGAGCACCTGCTGGTAGCCCAGCGCGCGCGATGCCGTGAGCCCCTCGCGCAGGCCGTGCGCCTCCAGCGCGCGCACCTCGTCCACGAGCCCCGCCGCCCACATCCGGTCGACCCGGCGCGCGATGCGCTCGTCCAGCTCGGGGCGGGACACGTCGACGCCGATCTGGACGGTGTCGTACACGGAGTCGTGGCCCGGCAGGTTGGCGGTGAAGGGCTTGCCGGTGATCTCGATGACCTCCAGGGCCCGGACGATACGGCGGCCGTTGCTGGGCAGGATCGCCAGCGCGGCCTCGGGGTCGGCGGCGGCCAGCCGGGCGTGCAGGGCGCCGGAGCCGCGCAGGGCCAGCTCCTCCTCCAGGCGGGCCCTGACCTCGGGGTCGGTGCCGGGGAACTCCATCTTGTCGACGGCGCCACGGACGTACAGACCGGAGCCGCCGACCAGGACCGGCCAGCGGCCCTCGGCGAGCAGTGCGTCGATCCGCTCACGCGCGAGGCGCTGGTACTCGGCGACGCTGGCCGCGACGGTCACGTCCCAGATGTCCAGGAGGTGGTGCGGGACGCCTCCGCGCTCCTCGGGCGTCAGCTTGGCGGTACCGATGTCCATCCCTCGGTAGAGCTGCATCGAGTCGGCGTTGACGACCTCCCCGCCGAGACGCTGGGCCAGGAAGACGCCCAGATCGGACTTTCCGGCCGCCGTGGGGCCGACGACGGCGATGACTCGGGGGGTGGGGGGTGCGCTGCTCACCTCCCCAGTCTCCCAAACCCGGGACCCCTCCTCGAACGAGTTACGTGACGGCGGCGGTCCCGGGTCGTTGCCAGTTGCGAGGTTCGTGCCGCCGGATTCGGGAGGCGGTGACGGGGGCGACGCAAACGGACGCACCGGGCGACGCGGGATTTCGCCCGCACGAGTAACGTATGGAGTGGATATGGGCGTTTTTGCACGGCTTCTTGGACGGTCGAAGACTGCGGAGGAGGCGGCAACCGCCGAAGAGCAGTCCGTCGCGGTGACGGACGCGTCTACGGCGGAGGAGACGGAAGCGGCGAAGGGTTCGTCCGAGGCCGGCAGCGGTGCCGGGGCGGAGAGTACGGCGGAGAAGACGGAAGCCCTGGCCGTGGCCGCCACCGAGGGCGTCGAGATCCCCAAGCAGCAGTCCGCCGAGGAGGCCGCCGACAGCGAGGCCGGTGAGGGCGCCCGCAAATAACTGCCCGCGAGGGAAGGTGAACCATGGGTCTGCTGGACAGTTTGAAGGCGAAGCTCACCCCGGCCAAGGACAAGGTCTCGGACCTCGCGCAGCAGCACGGGGACAAGATCGAACGGGGTCTCGACAAGGCCGCGAAGGTGGTCGACGAGAAGACCAAGGGCAAGTACAGCGACAAGATCCATACGGGCACCGACAAGGCGAAGGGCGCCGTGGACCGCATGGCGCACAAGGACGGTGCCACCGCCCCTGACGACACGTTCACGCCGCCGCCGGACGCGCCACCACCGGCTTCCTGACCGGCACGAACAGCACCACCGCAGCACATCGGCGGACGGCCGCGGAGCAGTCGCTCCCGGCCGTCCGCCGCGTCACAGCACCGGCCGTATGCCCCGCGCGGGCGCCCCCTACGACCAGGCCGCGACCACGTACCCCACACCGTACGGCGCGTCCTCGTACAGCAGCGTCCCCGTGAGACCGGCGTCCTCGGCCGCGCCCGCGAGGACCTGCCAGGGGGCGCGGCCCGAGACCCTCAGTTCGTACGCCAGTTCCACGTCCAGCGCCTTGAGCGCCGCCACGTCCGCCGCGCCCAGCGCCCGCCCGACCTCCTCGTCGAACCCGGCCGCCCGCTCGTCCAGATACCCCGGCGCCTTGAGCGTGCGACACGCGCTGGCGTCGCCCATCACCAGCAGGGCCAGCCGCTCCGGCCGTCCGCCGATGTCCCTTCCGGCCTCGAAGCACCGCTCGGGCGCCAGTGGTTCCCCCACGCCCAGACCTTCCACGGGCGCCACGGACCAGCCGGTCCGCTCCAGCAGCCAGGCGGCGACGGCGAGCGCCGACGGCAGTTCCCCCGCCGCCTCCGCCGCTTCGGCGCCCAGGCGTACGTCGACGTCCACTCCGAAGCCGCGGAACGAGCCCCGCGTGCCCTCCGGGTGCGGTCCGCGCCCGCTCTCCCCGGCGGGCCCGACCACCAGCAGGCGGTCGGGGCGGGAGGCCGCGAGGACGCCCAGCGCGTCCGTGCAGGCGGTGCGGGCGGCGTCCAGTTCGGGAGCCGCGCCCGCGGCCACCTCGGGCACGAGGAGGGGCGGACAGGGGCAGATGGCGGCGGCGACAAGCATGATCGGGAGCGTAACCCCGGAGGACGGCCCGGTGTCACTCCTCGAAGAGCACGTCCGTCAGGTCGATGACCGTGAGCACGAGCACCACGAGCTTGCCCTCACTGATCACGTACTCGATGAAGAGATTGCGCGACAGGGCGAGCCCGCGCGTGGACTCGTCGCCGAAGACGGAATGGGAGAGCTTGTGCCGCGGGTCGGTCGCCAGTATGGCCAGGCCACGCTCCAGCAGGTCGCGCCTGTCGGCGGTCAGGCTGTCGCGCACTTTGGCGGCCTGTTCGGTGAACGCAACGCTGTACGGCAACATGTGATGCTCCTTCCCTGTCCGCATTGTGCCAGGACGTCAGTCGCAGCCGCAGCCGCTCGCCGCAGCCACCGGCAGCGGTGCCGGCGCCCCGATCTTCGGCAGGCCGAGCATCACGCCCGCCGGCTTCGCGGCCTCCGCGGTGTTGCGCTTCTCCCAGGCGTCCCCCGCGCGCGTGGGACGCACGTTGAGGACTGCGCCCTCGGCGAGGAGGTGGTGCGGGGCGGCGTACGTGATCTCGACCGTGACCACGTCGCCGGGGCGCACCGCGGTGTCCGGCTTCGTGAAGTGGACCAGGCGGTTGTCGGGGGCGCGGCCGGAGAGGCGGTGGGTGGCGCCGTCCTTGCGGCCCTCGCCCTCGGCGACCATCAGCTCCAGGGTGCGGCCGATCTGCTTCTTGTTCTCGTCCCAGGAGATCTCCTCCTGGAGGGCGGCGAGACGCAGGTAGCGCTCCTGGACGATCTCCTTGGGGATCTGGTTCTCCATGGTGGCGGCGGGCGTGCCGGGCCGCTTTGAGTACTGGAAGGTGAACGCCTGTGCGAACCGCGCCTGGCGCACCGCGTGCATCGTCTGCTCGAAGTCCTCCTCGGTCTCCCCGGGGAAGCCGACGATGATGTCGGAGGTGATCGCCGCGTGCGGGATGGCGGCCCGCACCTTGTCGATGATCCCCAGGTAGCGCTCCTGGCGGTACGAGCGGCGCATCGCCTTGAGGATCGTGTCCGAGCCGGACTGCATGGGCATGTGCAGTTGCGGCATCACGTTCGGCGTCTCGGCCATGGCGGCGATGACGTCGTCGGTGAAGTCGCGCGGGTGCGGGGAGGTGAAGCGGACCCGCTCCAGGCCGTCGATCTTCCCGCAGGCCCGCAGCAGCTTGCCGAATGCCTCGCGGTCGCCGATGTCGGAGCCGTACGCGTTGACGTTCTGGCCGAGCAGGGTGATCTCGGAGACGCCCTCGCCGACCAGGGCCTCGATCTCGGCGAGGATGTCGCCGGTGCGACGGTCCTTCTCCTTGCCGCGCAGGGCCGGGACGATGCAGAAGGTGCACGTGTTGTTACAGCCGACGGAGATCGACACCCAGGCCGCGTACGCGCTCTCGCGCCGCGTCGGCAGCGTCGACGGGAACGCCTCCAGCGACTCGGCGATCTCGACCTGCGCCTCTTCCTGCACGCGCGCGCGTTCCAGCAGGACGGGCAGCTTGCCGATGTTGTGCGTGCCGAAGACGACGTCCACCCAGGGCGCCCTCTTCACGATGGTGTCGCGGTCCTTCTGCGCGAGACAGCCGCCCACCGCGATCTGCATCCCGGGACGCTTCGTCTTCATCGGGGCGAGCCGGCCGAGGTTGCCGTACAGCTTGTTGTCGGCGTTCTCGCGCACCGCGCAGGTGTTGAAGACGACGACGTCCGCGTCTCCGTCCGCGCCCTTGGGAGCGCGCACATAACCGGCGTTTTCGAGCAGCCCGGACAATCGCTCGGAATCGTGGACGTTCATCTGACACCCGTAGGTGCGCACTTCGTAGGTCTTGACGTCCACTGCCTGACTCCGGTCACTGCTGCTCATGCGACAAGGGTAGGCGGTGCCCGGAGTACGGCCGTACGGGTTACCGCTCGCCCGTGTCCCAGCCCTGGCGGCGCAGGACGGCCCCGACATCGGGCGCGCGGTAGTGATCGCCCTTGAGTACCTTGCCGTCGGCCCTGCGGGCGACCAGGCCGTCCGGGCCCAGCTTCGTCATGTTGGCGCGGTGGATCTCCGCGATCACCGCGTCGAGGTCGATCCCGTGGACCAGGGCCGTGCCGTACGCGACGTACACGACGTCGGCCAGCTCGTGCGCCAGCCGGTCCAGCGGGCCCGTGACCGCGACCTCGGCGACCTCCGCGGCCTCCTCCGCGAGCAGCTCGCCCCGGTGCGCCGCGAGTTCCGGGGAGACCTCGGCGGGCGTACTGCGGGCGTCGAGACCGAAGGCGAGGTGGAACTCCCGGACGAGGTCGGCGGGCGACGGAGCGGCGGTGTCAGTGGGGCGCATGCGGTGACTCCAGCGATCTCGTGGCCGCCCTCCGGGGGCCGGTCCGATCGTCGTACGGCAGACAACGCCGCCCGCGCCGGCTCCCGCTCCCCTGGCCATTACCGGGGCCGTACTGGCAGGATCGCGCGCATGTTCAAGGTGCTCCCCCGGATCCGCAGGCGCCAGGCACTCATGGGCTCGGCCGCCGGTTTCGTGGTCTTCGGGCTGCTGCTGTGGTGGCTGCTGCCGCTGGACGAGGAGCCTCCGGACGGGACGATCACGTTCAGCACCGGGACACAGGCCGGTGTCTACCAGCAGTACGGCTCGCGGCTCAGCAAGGCCTTCGCCAAGGACATGCCGAAGCTCGAAGTACGGCTGATGACCAGCCAGGGATCGCAGGAGAACGTCGAGCGGGTGGCCACGGGCAACGCCGACTTCACCATCGCGGCGGCCGACGCGGTGGAGACGTACAAGCTGAGGGGTCGGCCGGGGGCAGACACCCTGCGCGGGGTCGCGCGTCTCTACGACGACTACGTACAGCTCGTCGTGCCCCGCGACTCCAAGATCTCGACCGTGGAGGACCTGCGGGGCAAGCGGGTGGCCATAGGGCTGGAGAACTCGGGCGTACGGCTGATCGCGAACAGGGTGCTGGCCGCCGCCGGTCTCGACCCTGCCAAGGACATCAAGCCCTTCGCCGACGGCATCGACACCGGGCCCGGGCGGCTCAAGCAGGACCAGATCGACGCCTTCTTCTGGTCGGGCGGGCTCCCGACGAACGGGCTGGTGCAGCTGGCGAAGGACTTCCCCTTCCGCTTCGTCCCGATCGACGCGGACCTGGTCGCCAAGCTGCACGAACAGGGCGGCGCCTCCCGCTACTACCGGGCCACCAACATGCCCGAGTCGGCCTACCCGTCCGTCCAGGACGGCGAGACCGTGGCAACGATCGCGGTGTCCAACCTGCTCATGACACGCGAGGACGTGGACCCGAGGCTCACCGAGTGGCTGACCCGGTCGGTGATCAACAGCCGGGACGGCATCGGCGCCCATGTGCACTCGGCGCAGCTCGTGGATCTGCGGACCGCCATCTACACCGACCCGCTGACCCTGCACGAGGGCGCCCGGCGTTACTACCGCTCGGTCAAGCCGTAGGACCCTTCAGGACGCCGGGCCCGACCTGGGCACCCGGACGGTCACCTTCAGGCCGTGCGGCTCGTGATGGTCGTACGAGATCGTGCCGCCGCCCGCCGCCAGCAGGACCCGGGAGATGGACAGGCCGAGGCCCGAGCCCTTGATGTTCTGGTGCCTGCCGCTGCGCCAGAAGCGGTCGCCGATACGGACGAGTTCCTCGTCGGTGAGGCCGGGGCCGCCGTCGGTGACCACGACCGTCGAGGTCTCGCCGTTCGACGCGACCGACACCTGCACACGCTCGTCCTCGGGGGTGAACTTCACGGCGTTGTCGATCACCGCGTCCAGGGCGCTGGACAGCGTGACCGGGTCGGCCCACGCGGTGGTGGCCGGGCAGTCGCCGACCAACTGGACGCCCTTGGCCTCGGCGAGCGGGGACCAGGCCGCGACGCGCTCGGCCGTCAGCGCGCCGATGTCGGTGAGGGCGAGGTCCGCCTCGGCGTGCTCGGCCAGCGCCAGGTCAAGGAGGTCGTCCAGGACCTCGGCCAGGCGCTTGCCCTCGGTGCGGACCGAGGCGATCTCCTCATTGTCCTCCGGCAGTTCGAGTGCGAGCAGTTCGATGCGCAGCAGCAGCGCCGAGAGCGGGTTGCGCAGCTGGTGCGAGGCGTCGGCGACGAAGGCACGCTGCTGCTCCAGCACGTCCTCGACGTTGTCCGCCATCTCGTTGAACGACCGGGCCAGCCGTCTGAGTTCCGGCGGCCCGCCGGCCACCGCGACCCGGGACTTCAGGCTCCCGGTGGCGATGCGGTGTGTGGTGGCGTCGAGCACGCGTACGGGCCTGAGCACCCAGCCGGTGAGGCGCAGCGCGGCTCCTACGGCGAGCAGCATCGCGGCGATCTCGCCGGCGCCGATGACGATCCAGCCGTGCAGTGTCTGCGAACGCATGTGCCCGGTGGGCGAGTCGGTGACCACGACGGCCACGACGTCGCCGTCCCGGATGACCGGCGAGGCGACGACGAGCCGGTTCCGCTGCCAGGGCCAGACCTGTTGCGGATCGTGGCTGCGGCGCGAGAGGAGCGCTTCGGCGAACGCGTCGCGCACCTCGCCCGTTTCCGGCAGATACCAGTCGGCCGGCGCGTTGGCCATGGGGACGTCGTTGCGGTAGAAGACACCGGCACGGATGCCGTAGACGTCGTAGTAGCTCTCGAGTTCCCGTTGGAGGGTCTCGCGGCGTTCGTCGGCGGGCATGTCCTTGACCCGGGACCCGGTGGGCCGGTCGGTGACGAACTGGGCGAGCGCCGCGAAGCGCGCGGTGTCGTCGATCCGGTCGATGACGACGGTCTGCTGCTGGGCGGCGGCCACGCTGATGGCGAGCGGGACGCCGAGCGCCAGCAGGACGGCCGCCATCAGGACGATCAGCAGCGGGAGGAGACGTGTGCGCACCCGTCCCCGCTACGACGTCGGGGCGACGAGCCGGTAGCCCACGCCGCGCACGGTCTCGATCAGCGCCGGCATGCGCAACTTGGCGCGCAGGGACGCGACATGCACCTCCAGGGTGCGGCCGGTCCCCTCCCAGCTGGTGCGCCAGACCTCGCTGATGATCTGTTCGCGCCGGAACACCACTCCGGGACGCTGTGCGAGGAGGGCGAGCAGATCGAACTCCTTGCGGGTCAGCTGGACGACCGAACCGTCCACGAGGACCTGCCGGGTGGACAGTTCGATCCGCAGGGACCCCAGAAGCAGCGCGTTCTCACCGGCCTCGGCGGAGTCCTCGTGGAAGGTGCGCCGGCTGACGGCGTGGATGCGGGCGAGCAGCTCCCCGGTGTCGTACGGCTTCACCACGTAGTCGTCGGCGCCGAGGTTGAGGCCGTGGATGCGGGAGCGGACGTCGGAGCGCGCGGTGACCATGATCACGGGGGTGCTGGTGCGCTTGCGGATCTTGCCGCACACCTCGTAGCCGTCCTGGTCGGGCAGGCCCAGGTCGAGCAGCACCACACCGAAGCCGTTGCCCTCCGGAACGAGCGCCTGGAGGGCCTCCTCGCCGCTGCGGGCGTGCGTGACGTCGAATCCGTGCCGCGCCAGGACCGCGGAGAGCGCGGCAGCGACATGGTTGTCGTCCTCGACCAGGAGCAGTCGCATCGCGGCCCCCTTCGGTTCATCGGCCGTACCGCTTCGACTTGTACACCACGGGCGGTGCACCAGCGGAGTACACCATGTGGACACTCGCACGCGCGTGCCTGGTTCCGGCTGCGGACCGCTTCCGTTATCCAGCCGGTACACCTCTTTCGAGGGGCGCTACAAAGCGTGTTGACCTGACATCGGATCGTTATGCTCAATTCTCCCTCAGATGTAATGACGCTGGTCTCACGGGGTCACTACTGTCCTCCGAAACCGAGCAGGACGGAGCCAGTCAGCGATGACCGAAGTATCGATGACCAAGGACGACGTGGCCGCGACCGGCGAACTGGTCGTCCTGAAGAGCGTCAACAAGCACTTCGGCGCGTTGCATGTTCTCCAGGACATCGACCTGACCATCGCCCGCGGCGAGGTGGTCGTGGTCATCGGACCCTCCGGGTCCGGTAAGTCCACCCTGTGCCGCGCCATCAACCGGCTGGAGACGATCGACTCCGGCGACATCACCATCGACGGCAAGCCGCTGCCCCAGGAGGGCAAGGAGCTGGCCCGGCTGCGCGCCGACGTCGGCATGGTGTTCCAGTCCTTCAACCTTTTCGCGCACAAGACCGTGCTCGAGAACGTGATGCTGGGCCAGATCAAGGTCCGCAAGGCCGACAAGAAGGTGGCCGAGGAGAAGGCCCGCGCCCTGCTCGACCGGGTGGGCGTGGCCACGCAGGCCGACAAGTACCCCGCACAGCTGTCCGGCGGCCAGCAGCAGCGTGTCGCCATCGCACGCGCCCTGGCCATGGGCCCCAAGGTCATGCTCTTCGACGAGCCCACGTCGGCGCTCGACCCGGAGATGATCAACGAGGTCCTCGAGGTCATGCAGCAGCTCGCCCGCGAGGGCATGACCATGATCGTCGTCACCCACGAAATGGGGTTCGCCCGTTCGGCCGCGAACCGAGTGGTGTTCATGGCCGACGGCCGCATCGTCGAAGAGGCTGTGCCGGACCAGTTCTTCAGCAACCCGCGCAGCGACCGCGCGAAGGACTTCCTGTCCAAGATCCTGCACCACTGACGCTCTGCACCACCGACGATCTGCGCGTCTCCGACAAGCCTCGCCCGTCAGGCCCCGCACGGCACCGACGGCCCGCGTCTCTCCATCAGTCAAAGGATGTTCACCATGAAGCTCCGCAAGGTCACCGCCGCGGCGGCCACCGCACTCGTCCTCGCCCTGACCGCGACCGCATGCGGAGGCGACGACAGCGACAGCAGCGACACCGGCTCGGGTTCCAGCGACAAGATCAAGGTCGGCAT
This sequence comes from Streptomyces sp. NPDC000878, assembly GCF_053599695.1. Taxonomy (NCBI): domain Bacteria; kingdom Bacillati; phylum Actinomycetota; class Actinomycetes; order Kitasatosporales; family Streptomycetaceae; genus Streptomyces; species Streptomyces sp. NPDC000878. Next base: position 97,347 of record NZ_JBSFMT010000023.1, read on the forward strand.
CAAGTACGACCAGCCGGGGCTCGGCCTGAAGAATCCCGACGGGTCCTTCTCCGGCTTCGACGTGGACGTGGCGACGTACGTGGCCAAGGAACTCGGCTACGAGCCCAACCAGATCGAGTTCGTCGAGACCAAGAGCGCCGACCGCGAGAACGCGCTCGCCCGCGGCGACGTGAAGTTCATCGCGGCCACCTACTCGATCAACGACGAGCGCGCCAAGAAGGTCGACTTCGCCGGCCCGTACCTGCTGGCCCACCAGGACCTGCTGGTCAAGGCCGACTCGGACATCGCCGAGGGCACCGACCTCAACGGCAAGAACCTGTGCTCGGTGACCGGCTCCACCTCGGCGCAGAACGTCAAGGACGAGATCGCCCCGAAGGCCAACCTGAAGGAGCTCAGCGGCTACTCGGAGTGCGTCTCCGGCCTGCAGAGCGGCTCCGTGGACGCGCTTACCACGGACGACTCGATCCTCGCGGGCTTCGCCGCCCAGGAGCAGTACAAGGGCCAGTTCAAGCTCGCCGGCCTCAAGCTCAGCAACGAGAACTACGGCATCGGTGTGAAGAAGGGCGACACCGAGACCGTGAACAAGATCAACGATGCCCTGGAGAAGATGGTCAGCGACAACTCCTGGCAGAAGGCGGTCGACGCGAACTTCGGTCCGGCCGGCTACAAGAACGAGCCCGCGCCGAAGATCGGCAACATCGTCAAGTAACGCGAGGGTTCGCCGGTGTGCCGTCGCGGATCGCGACCAAGGCGACGGCACACCGCGCTGTCCACGTACGCCACCCACCCCGGAAGCGCGGGAGATCGTGTTCGACTTTCTTTCAGACTATGACGACCCGAGTATTTGGGGCGCCTTCTGGATGACGGTGAAGCTCACCGCCCTATCCGGAGTCGGCTCCCTGGTCTGGGGCACCCTCCTGGCCGCGATGCGGGTCAGCCCGGTCCCGCTCATGCGCGGGTTCGGCACCGCCTATGTCAACATCGTCCGGAACATCCCCCTGACGGTCATCATCCTCTTCACCTCGCTCGGTCTCGCCGACATCTTCGGCGTGACGATGGGTTCCTCCGACTTCAAGGTCCAGGGCTTCCGCCTGGCGATCCTCGGTCTCGTCGCCTACACCGCGGCGTTCGTCTGCGAGGCGATCCGCTCCGGCATCAACACCGTGCCGCTCGGCCAGGCCGAGGCGGCACGCGCCATCGGACTGAGCTTCAGCCAGATCCTGTCGCTGATCATCCTGCCGCAGGCCTTCCGCTCGGTCATCGGCCCGCTGGCCAACGTACTGATCGCGTTGACCAAGAACACCACCGTGGCCGCCGCGATCGGCGTGGCCGAGGCCGCCTACCTGATGAAGGGAATGATCGAGAACGAGGCCCAGACGCTGCTCATCGGCGCCGTCTTCGCCTTCGGGTTCGTGGTGCTGACCCTCCCGACCGGCCTCATCCTGGGCTGGCTGAGCAAGCGACTGGCGGTGAAGCGATGAGCTCCGTCCTCTACGACGCCCCGGGGCCCCGCGCCAAGAAGCGCAACGTCCTCCTCTCGGTGGCCTTCTTCGTCCTGCTGGCCCTGGCCCTGTGGTGGATCTGGCAGACCATGGACGACAAGAACCAGCTGAACTGGGCCTTGTGGAAGCCGTTCACCGAGTCGCAGGCCTGGACGACGTATCTGCTGCCGGGACTGGCCGACACGCTGAAGGCGGCTGCTCTCGCCATGGTGATCGCCCTTCCTCTGGGCGCGTTCTTCGGCATCTCCCGCCTCTCCGACCACCGTTGGGTGAGGGTTCCGGCCGGTGCGGTGGTCGAGTTCTTCCGGTCCATCCCGGTGCTGCTGCTGATGCTGTTCGCCAACGAGTTCTACGCCCGCTACACGGGCGTCGGCACTGAGCAGCGGCCCCTGTACGCGGTCGTCACCGGCCTCGTGCTCTACAACGCGTCCGTCCTCGCCGAGATCGTCCGGGCCGGCATCCTCTCCCTGCCGAAGGGGCAGTCGGAGGCCGCGATGGCGATCGGTCTGCGCAAGGGGCAGACGATGACCGCCGTCCTGCTGCCGCAGGCCGTCACCGCGATGCTGCCGGCCATCGTCAGCCAGATGGTGGTCATCGTGAAGGACACCGCGCTGGGCGGCGTGATGATCGGGTTCACCGAGCTGCTCAACACGCGCAGCACACTCGCGGCCGTCTACGCCAACGTCATCCCCAGCTTCATCGTGGTGGCGGTCATCTTCATCGTGATCAACTTCCTCATCACCAGCTTCGCGAGCTGGCTGGAGGGCAGGCTGCGCCGAGGCAAGAAGTCGACCGGTGTGGTGCTCGGACCGGCGACGGTGGCCGGCACGGAGGCGACCGGCGCGGGCGGCAGCACCTGACGGTCAGTCAATTCGTATGACCTGCCTGGAGGCAGTGGCATGACCGACACTGAGGCAGTGGCGCGTTCGCCACTGCCTCAGTCATTTGCCGTCGGCACGGGGTGCACATGCCGTACCAGGGGAAACGTCGAATCGGTCGGGGCAGGAGCCTGTAGTGCGTCCAGCTTGACCGGGTGGCGCGGAGTCTGTTGCATACGTTCTGTGATCGTGCACCCTGCTCAAACTTCCTGTTCACTTACGTCAATGAAGACGTCGCTCTGGGCAGGGGGCGCCGCGCCATGGACCCGGTGATCATCGTCGGAGCGGGGCCGGTCGGGCTCACGCTGGCGCTTGCGCTGGCGCGCCAGGAGGTCCCCTCGGTCGTCCTCGACGAGGGACCGGGCAAGGACGACCAGCGCCCCGCGCGCACGGTCGTACTGCGCGAGGACACCGCCGCGCTCCTGGAACGGCTGACCGGTGCGCCGATCGCGGAGGCCGGTCTCCACTGGGCCGGATGGCGGTCGATGCGGCGCAAGCAGGTGATGCGTCAGATCTCTTTCGGGGCCGAGGAAACCGACGAGCCGGCCGACGCGCCCCCCTCGGGTCCCGGACCGGAGCCCTTCACGGAGTCCGACATCCCCCTGCACGTCGCCCAGCACGTGCTGACCGGCGCCCTGCGGACCGCCATCGCGCGCGAGCGGCTCGTCAAGGTCGCCGTCAGCAGCCGCCTCGACTCCGTCGAGCAGGAGCCCGCCGGCGTCACGGCACACACCCGTGGCCCGGGCGGCACCTGGTGGCGCGGCAGTTACCTGATCGGCTGCGACGGCCCGCGCTCCACCGTGCGCAAACTCCAGGACATCCGCTTCCCCGGACGTACGGCCGTGGAACGACACGCCGTGGCGGCGCTGCGTACGGAACTTCCGTGGCCCGGTGAGGCGTTGTTGCACCGGATGCCGCCGTGGCGGACATCGGGGCCGTCGGCCGGGGAGATCACCGCCCGCCCGCTCCCCGACGGTGTGTGGCGCCTGGACTGGCTGCTGCCGCCCGGCAAGGACCTGGTCACGCCCGAACTCCTGGTGACCCGCGTCCGGGAGACCCTCGCGGGCTGGAGCGGCGGGACCACACCGCCGTACGACCTGCTCGACACGGGCGTCCACATCGTCCACCACCGGCTCGCCCGGCGCTGGCGGGCCGGCCGGGTCTTCCTCGCCGGGGACGCCGCGCACCTGCTCGGCGCGCTCGGCACCCAGGGGCTGGACGAGGGGCTGCGGGACGCCGACAACCTCGCCTGGAAGCTGGCCCTGGCCTGGCACCACGGGCCGCACGAGGCGCTGCTGGACAGCTACCAGACCGAGCGGCGCGCCGCCGTCTCCGCCCGGCTGCGCGCCGCCGACCAGACGCTGCCACTGCTGCGCAGCGGCGGAGGGCTGCGGTCGTACGTCCCCGGGTCGGCCCGTGGACACGACTCGCTGCTCACGGACGGTCACTTGGGGCGCGGCATCCTGGGCGCGCCGGGGGCGTACGCCCAGTCACCGCTCGCGCCTCAGCACATCGAGGCGGAGACCCCGGTGGAGACCCCGCCGGGCGCACAGGTGACGGACGTACGGGTCACCGCGGAGGACGGTTCCTTCGTGGGGCTGCGGGAACGACTGGGGCGCGGTGCGCTCCTGGTGGTGCTGGTCGCGCCGGGTACGGGTGTGTGGGAGCGCAAGCACTGGGTGAGCGCCGGGCTCATGCCCCGGCTTGCGGCCGCGGTGGCCGCGCTGCCGCACCCCGCCGAGCTGCTGGTCACCGAGAGCTACCCGGGCGCCGCCGCCCACACGGTGCTTCTGATCCGCCCGGACGGACACCTGGTCACGGCGCTGAGCGGGGTGCGCCCGGCCGACCTGTACTCAGCGGCCGAGGCGACGCTGGGCGGTCCCGCGCGGGACCGCACGGACGACACCACGGGCAAGGCGGGCAGGGCTGACGGGAACGGCAAGGCAGGCGAGTCGAGCGCATCGGCGAACACCGAGGCCGCGGCGAGCACGCGCTGACGCCTCCCGGTGCCCCCGCCCGTTCTGCCGCCTCCGCTTGCCGTCCGCTCCCGCAGCGGCCACCCCCTCCCACCAGCACCCGTCCACATGGTGACAACGAGTTGACCACTCCGCACCGTCATGCTGTACTCCGGAACGTGACCGATGCCGACACCGATGTGCGCCTGTGGCGGAGGGTCCATATGGACCTCGTCCGCTACGCGGGCTGCGTGTGTCGTCCGTCCTGCTGAATTCGCATCCCCTTTTCCCGCGCGCGCCGCTCTCCGGCGTTTCCGCGCTTCCGCGAACGTTCACCAGGACGGTACCCGTGTCCGTGTCACCCTCCGTATCCGCCCCCGCTCAGGTCTCTGGGACCCCGAAGACCCCGACGCAGGCCGATCTTCTCGACTTCGTACGCCGTACTGCCGCCGACGCCGAGTTGATCGCCTCCCTGCCGCTCGACCCCGAGGGCCGCACCTGGGTGCGCCTTGAGGGCCCCGGCGGCAGCGAGGCCTGGCTGATCGGCTGGCCGCCCGGCACCGGTACGGGCTGGCACGACCACGCCGAGTCGGTCGGTGCCTTCATCACCGCGACCGGCGAACTCAAGGAGCACTCGCTCGCCGCCCGGCTGCCCGCCGACGGCTGGAAGACCCTCGAACTCACCGAGGGCGTCGACCGGGAGCGGCGACTGCCGGCCGGCCAGGGCCGGGCCTTCGGCCGCCACCATGTGCACGAGGTGCTCAACGAGTCCGGCGACCAGCACGCGATCTCGGTCCACGCCTACTACCCGCCGCTGCCCCAGATCCGCCGCTACAGCCGTACGGGACAGGTGCTGCGGCTGGAGCACGTCGAGCGCCCGCAGGACTGGCAGTGAGTGAACAGCCCGTCCGCATCGACGAGTTGCTGGACCGCGTACGCGACAGCTACGCGCGCGTGGAGACACCCGAGGCGTACGAGGCCGCGCAGGCCGGCGAGGCGCTGCTGGTGGACATCCGGTACGCGGCCCTGCGGGAGCGGGACGGCCTGATCCCCGGTGCGCTCGTGGTCGAGCGCAACGAGCTGGAGTGGCGCCTGGATCCCCAGGGCAGCCATCGCGCGCCTCAGGCGACCGGCCACGACCTGCGGATCGTGGTGATCTGCAACGAGGGGTACGCGTCGAGCCTCGCGGTCGTGTCCCTGCACCAGTTGGGGCTGCACCGGGCGACCGACCTGGTCGGAGGGTTCCAGGCGTGGCGGGCGGCGGGGCTTCCGGTCACGCCATAGGCCCACTGCGCACCCGAAGCAGTCGTACCGTCCACCCGGCCCTGAACGCGATCGGCGCCCCCGCGCGTCCATCGTGTCCAGGGCCGTGGACGCAGACCTCCCGAGCCGTCGACTGCCTCGGGACGGCCGAACCTCGGCACGGGCTCAGTACCCGTCGTCCGCGAGGAACTCGGTGTCCTCGCCCTCTTCCTCCAGCGCCTGCCGGACCACCCTCAGGGCCATGCCCTGGGAGTAGCCCTTGCGGGCGAGCATGCCCACGAGCCGCCGTATCCGCTTGTCGCGGTCGAGGCCGCGGGTCGCCCGCAGCTTGCGGGCGACGAGTTCACGCGCGGTCGTCTCCTCCTGCTCGGAGTCGAGCTGTCCGACGGCCTCGTCGATGAGCGTCGCGTCCACGCCCTTGGTGCGCAGTTCCTGTACGAGCGCCCGCCGGGCCAGTCCCCGGCCGTGATGCCGGGACTCGACCCAGGCGTCCGCGAACGCGCTGTCGTTGATCAGTCCGACCTCCTCGAACCGCGACAGCACCTCCTCGGCCACCTCGTCCGGAATCTCGCGCTTGTGCAGGGCGTCCGCGAGCTGCTTCCGCGTGCGCGGGGTCCCGGTGAGCAGGCGCAGACAGATCGCCCGCGCCCGCTCAGCCGGGTCCCCTGGGGGCTCCGCCGTCTCGGCCCTCGACGAGGAGACGGAACCTCCGTCCTGTGGGTCGCCGCCCTGCTCACCGAAGCCGCGCCGCCGACGGCGACCACGCCCGCCAGTCGAGCCCTCACCGCGTGAGCCGCCCTCGCCGAACGGGCTGCTTCCGCCGCTCAGGCCACCGCCGCCACGGCGTCGTCCGCCTCCCGGGGAACCGTCGCCCCGACGCGGGCCGTCCCCCGACGGCCCCTCACCGCGACGCGGTCCGGCACCGGAGCCTCCGTCGCCCTCGTACCACCCGTCGCCCTTGTGGGTCCCGCGGCCACCCCCGTATGGCCCGGTATCCCCGTCGGCGCTGTCACCACGTCCGGCGGAGCCCTCGCGGCCCTCGTCGCCCCGGTCCTCCGAGGCACCGGGGTAGGCGTACTCGGCCCAGTCGGTTCGTCGTGTCATCGGCTAGCTCTTGGCCGCCGTGACCTTGGACTTGGCGGTCTTGGCCGCCGACGCGGGAGCCGGGACCGTCTTCGCGGCCTCGTCCGTGGTCGTGCCCGGGGCTGCCGAGCCCGCCGCGTCCGCACCCGGCTCGGCGGTCGGCTTCTCGGGCCGTACGCCGACGCCCAGCTTCTCCAGGATCTTCTTCTCGATCTCGTTGGCGAGGTCGGGGTTGTCCTTCAGGAAGTTACGGGCGTTCTCCTTGCCCTGGCCGAGCTGGTCGCCCTCGTACGTGTACCAGGCGCCGGCCTTGCGGACGAAGCCGTGCTCCACGCCCATGTCGATCAGACCGCCCTCGCGGCTGATGCCGTGCCCGTAGAGGATGTCGAACTCGGCCTGCTTGAAGGGCGGCGCGACCTTGTTCTTGACGACCTTGACGCGGGTGCGGTTGCCGACCGCGTCGGTGCCGTCCTTCAGCGTCTCGATGCGACGGATGTCGAGCCGCACCGAGGCGTAGAACTTCAGCGCCCGGCCACCGGTCGTGGTCTCCGGGGAGCCGAACATCACGCCGATCTTCTCGCGCAGCTGGTTGATGAAGATCGCGGTGGTCTGGGACTGGCTCAGCGCACCGGTGATCTTCCGCAGCGCCTGGCTCATCAGACGGGCCTGGAGACCGACGTGGCTGTCACCCATCTCGCCCTCGATCTCCGCGCGCGGGACGAGCGCGGCCACGGAGTCGATGACGATGAGGTCCAGGGCACCGGAGCGGACCAGCATGTCCACGATCTCCAGGGCCTGCTCGCCGTTGTCCGGCTGGGACAGGATCAGGTTGTCGATGTCGACGCCGAGCTTCTTCGCGTACTCGGGGTCGAGTGCGTGCTCCGCGTCCACGAAGGCGACCTGGCCGCCGGCCTTCTGCGCGTTCGCCACCGCGTGCAGGGTCAGGGTCGTCTTGCCGGAGGACTCCGGGCCGTACACCTCCACCACTCGGCCGCGCGGCAGCCCGCCGACACCGAGGGCGACGTCGAGCGCGGTCGACCCTGTGGGGATGACCTCGATGGGCTCGTTCGGCCGCTCACCGAGGCGCATCACCGCGCCCTTGCCGAACTGCCGTTCAATCTGTGCGAGAGCGGCGTCGAGCGCCTTCTCGCGGTCAGTACCTGCTGCCATGGGTTCCACCCGATTTGCTTGAGTCGATCGCTTCACGTCAAAGACGCTAACGCCTGCCACTGACAATGCGCCCCGACGCCCGTCCGGCCTGTGGATAACTCGGGCACATCTCCATGAAAACCCTGACGAAATCCCCGTCGAGAGCCTCGCCGGAATCTCCATCAGAACGGATGTTCGATTTTCGTGTCAAGCGCGACACCCGGCACCTTCGAGACTACGTTCGCGGTCCGACAACGGGCCGGATGCCGGGTGCGACACCCCAGGGGCGCATGACATGGGGTGGCGTGCCCTCGACCGGACAGGACGGTGCCGAGCCCCCCTGTCACGCGGTTGGTGGCGGGGCTACGCGGCGTCCGTCGCCGACGCCGCGGCCCGGGCGCCTCTCACGCGGGTGCGGAGCCCTTCCCCGACCCGGATTCCGTCGGCGGGTCCGATTCCGGCGCCCCCGCGGGGTCCGTCGAACCCTCGGGGCCGGCGAGCCGGCGCCCCTCCAGCAGACTCCGCACCCGCGTGACGACGCTCGCACCCCGGCCCCGTCCGCGGTGCCCGTGGACACGGGGGTCGTCCGTGACGTCGTACCGCTTCACGTACGCCCCCAGGAACGCCTGGAGCGTGGCGACCGCCGGGATGGCGATCAGGGCGCCGACGGCACCGAGGAGCGCGGTGCCTGCGATGACCGAGCCGAAGGCGACCGCGGGGTGGATGTCGACGGTCTTCGCGGTCAGCTTGGGCTGCAGCACGTAGTTCTCGAACTGCTGGTAGACCACGACGAAGACCAGCACCCACAGCGCGTACCAGGGATCGACGGTGAAGGCGATCAGCATCGGCAGGGCGCCCGCGAGATAGGTGCCGATGGTCGGGAGGAACTGTGAGACCAGCCCCACCCAGACAGCCAGCACGGGCGCGTACGGCACGTCCAGGAACTCCAGCAGGATGTAGTGGGCCACCCCGGAGATGAGCGCCATCAGACCGCGCGAGTACAGATAGCCGCCGGTCTTGTCGACGGCGATCTCCCACGCACGCAGGACCTCGGCCTGTCGGGCGGGCGGCAGTACAGAGCACAGCGCGCGGCGCAGTCTCGGCCCGTCGGCGGCGAAGTAGAACGAGAACAGGGTGATCGTCAGCAGCTGGAAGAGGCCGCCCAGCACCTGGGCGGAGACGTCCAGGACGCCGGTGGCGCTGTTCTGGACGTAGCTGCGCAGCCAGTCGGAGCGGAGCAGACCCTCCTGGACGTCCACGCGCTTCAGGTCGGTGTTGAAGTGCGCGTTGATCCAGCTGATGACGGAGTCGAGATAGGCCGGGAAGTCCTCGACGATCTTGATGATCTGGCCCGCGAGCATGGAGCCGAGCAGGGTGATGAATCCGGCGATCGCGATGAGCAGGCCGATGAAGACCAGGAAGGTGGCCAGACCCCGGCGCATCCCGCGCGCGGCCATCCGGCTCACCGCGGGTTCGATCGCGAGCGCGGCGAAGAACGCGATGAGGACGTTGATCAACAGGCCCGTGAGCTGGTGGAAGGCCCAACTGCCCAGCTGGAACAGGCCGACGAGGGCGAGCGCCAGCATCATGGCGCGCGGCAGCCAGCGCGGCATGCGCGCGCCCTGCCCGGCGGCATTCCCGTCCGGGGGTGTGGGCGGCGTCGTGCCGAACGGGGACGCCTGCTGTCCGAGCTGCCCGGTCTCGTCTGTGGATGCCACGGTGCAAGTCTCGCCCACGCCACGGACAATCAGTCGCCGCCCTACGATCTTCGCGGCCAACCGATGACACTTCAGTGCGATTTCAGCGGTTTTCCACCGGAACGTTCATGGCCGTGCACACCACACGCCACACGTCCTTCGCCTCCCAGCCGGCGTCCAGGGCTTCGTGGACGGTCCGTCCACCGAGTTCCGTCATCACGTGATCGCGCGCGAAGGTGTCGGCGTACCCCGTACCGAAGTGATCCGCCATCCGCTGCCAGAAGACCGTCAACCGCATGACTTCAGTATCCCGCCCCTGAGAGTGGGCCCGCGCCGGGACCGCTCACCGGGACCGCTTCGCGCCCTACGGTCAGACGCATGGCCGAAACAGGAGCAGCCCCACTCCCCCCGACGCCCCCGGCGCGTTCCCCGCTCTTCCGTGCCGAGCACTTCGTGTGGCTCACCGCGCGCGTGCTGGAGCAGCGCCGCTTCGCGTATCACTTCCTGAACGGGGGCGCCGACGCGGTCGAGACCGCGCTGGACGCCTACCGCAACGAGGACGGCGGATACGGCCACGCGCTGGAACCCGATCTGCGCGGCCCCGTCAGCCAGCCTCTGCACACCGGGCACGCGCTGCGGGTCCTGGACGCCATCGGGCGCTGCGGCGGGCAGCGGGTGGAGCGCGTGTGCCGCTATCTGACCTCCGTCTCCACACCGGACGGCGCGCTGCCGGCGGTCCATCCCAGCCAGCACGGCTATCCGGCGGCGCCGTTCGTGCGGGTCGTGCCCGAACCGCCGAGCGAACTCCTCGCCACCGGCCCGGTGGTGGGCCTGCTGCACCGCAACGAGGTGTGGCACGCCTGGCTGTTCCGGGCCACGGACTTCTGCTGGCAGGCGATCACCTCACTGGAGAAGTCCCATCCGTACGAGGTGCAGGCCGCCGTGGCCTTCCTGGACTCGGTTCCGGACCGCTCACGCGCGCAGGCGGCGGCCGACCGGCTGGGCCGTCTGGTACGCGAACACCGGCTCGTGGCCCTCGACCCGGAGCGCGTCGACGCCCACCCGGTGACGCCCGGCTGTACCCCGGGCGAGCACCACTTCCCGTACGACTACGCGAGGACGCCGGGCTCACTCGCGCGCGCGTGGTTCACGGACGAGGAGATGACCCGTTCCCTGGACTTCCTCGCGAGCGAGCAGCGCGAGGACGGCGGCTGGCCCGCTCGCCGGCGCGCGTGGGCACCGGGCACCGCCCTGGAGGCACGTCCCATGGCGACGGTCGAGGCACTGCGCACCCTGAAGGCGTACGGCCGCCCCGTCGGCTGAACCAAGAGCGCGGGCACGGCCGGCACTCAGCCGGTCATCGCCCGGACCCCCGCCGTCACCACCACGGCCGCCGCGACGACGACCAGGAAGGGAGCACGCAGCACCAGCGCCACGGCGGCTGCGGCGAGCCCTGCGGCCTTCGCGTCCAGGACGAGCACCCGCCCGTCCGCGAAGGCCTGCTGGGCCGTGAGAGCGGCGAGGAGGGCGACGGGCAGCAGGGCGGCGAGCCGCCTGACGAGCGGGCGTTCCAGGACACCGGCGGGCACGAGGAGCCCGACGAGCTTGACGACGTAACAACCAAGAGCCGTCACACCGATCGCGATCCAGACGTTCAACGGTCTCCCCCCTTCCCGTCCTTCGCCGCACGCCGGCCCTCCGCGTAGAGAACGACCGGCGCCGCGAGCGCGGCCACCAGAACAGGCACACCGCCCGGCAGTACGGGCAGCAGCCCGAGCCCCAGCACCACGGCGAGGCCCGCGACGGCGCGCTCCACACCGGACTTCAGCATGGGCGCGAGCAGTGCCAGGAAGACAGCGGGCCCGGCGGCATCGAGACCCCACGCGTCGGTGTCCCCGATGGCCTCGGCCCCCAGCCCGCCGAGCAGCGTCGTGAGGTTCCACAGCACATACAGGGTGAGCCCGGTGACGGCGAAGCCGATACGGGCACCGCGTCGCGTGGGCTGCGCCAGGGCGACCACCGTGGTCTCGTCGATGACCCATTGGGCGGCGAACGGATGCACCGCGCGCGGGAGGGCCAGCAACTGCGACAGCCGCAGCCCGTAGAAGGCGTTGCGCACCCCCAGGAAGAAGGCGCCCGCCGCCGCGGTGAGCGGATTGCCGCCGGCCGCGAGCGCGCCCACGAGCGCGAACTGGGAGGCCCCGGTGAACACCAGGAGGCTGAGCGCACAGGTCTGCAGAAGGGTGAGCCCATTGCCGACCGAGGTCACCCCGAAGGCGAAACCGGACAATCCGACGGCGACCCCGACTCCGAGGGCGTCTCGTACGACGGCGGCGTCCGGTTTGCCTCCGCCGTCGGCACGTGTGTCTGCGAGAGCTGCCTGTTCTGCCACTCGTCGGACGATAGGAGAAGCTGCCCCGACGAATCTTGTACGTTCTTGCGCTCCCGCTGGTATGCCCCAGGAGGCACGCCCACGATCCGGGCGAAGTGCCGGTTGAGATGTGGCTGATCGGTGAACCCGACCGCGACAGCCACGTCGGCGGGCGCGGTACCCGCGTCCAGCAGCCGCCGTGCCCGACGCACGCGCGCGTCCGTCAGCCAGGCGTGCGGCGGCAACCCGTACGCGTCACGGAACGCCCGCAGCAGCGCGAAGGGGCTGGTGCCCAGATCCTTGGCAAGCCTCTCCAGGGTCGGCGGCTCGGCCATCGTCTCCTCCAGCACAGCACGCGCGCGTGCCGCGATCCGCCCACCCGCCGTACGCACGGCCCGCTCCTGAAGGACCCCGCCATTGAGCCGGAGCAACCGGGTCACCGCGACCCGCAGCAACGTGTCGGCGGCCAACGCGTTGCCCTCCTCGGCCGCACGCAGCACCTCATGAACAAGAGTGACCGAGTACGGATCGTCGAACACGGGAGCGACGAATCCAGGCGTCCCCCGAATCACCGTGGTCTCCGCGGCGATCTCCGCCACCACCTCGGGCGCCGGATAGACAGCCCCGTACCGCCACCCCTCGGGAACCCCGGCACGCCCCGTGTGCGGCGTACCGGGATTGACCAGAGCGAGCGCCCCGACCCCGCGTACTAATCGGTCCCCCGATGACGGAAGACCTCCACCGTTCCTGTGGACTGAGCGGGCGTGAGCCTGTTCAGCCGCGCGCCCCGAACGGTCTTGGGCGAGCTGGTCCCCGGCGTACTCGACCCCGGGGCGGCGACACGCATCCTGTGCGTGGTCCGGGCCCGGGAGGCCAGTTCCCTGCGCGACCTGGCCAATTGGCTACGGCCAGAGACGACGGGGAGGCCCTGAACCATCACTCCGGAGGAGCAGGGGCCCCGCACGCTGGCGCCGTACCCGGGCGTCCCAGGTCGCGTGATCACGTTAACCCGGACGGCCCAGCACGCCGCAAGCCCAGGGGCCAACCATCACACGATCGAGCTAACCGGCCTCATGTAACCCGCACACGACCTCGCCCCACTCACCGCCGCCCCCCGCCCCACCGCCGGAGGCAAACCCGCAGGTCAGCCCGATTGTCAGTGCCGAGGTGCAGGATGGACGCATGGTCAGCTCCGCACACCGAGCCCTGGACGGCTTCTCCCCCGCGACCCGCGGCTGGTTCACGGGGGCCTTCTCCGCGCCCACCGCGGCCCAGGCGGGCGCGTGGCAGGCCATCGGCGAGGGCTCGGACGTGCTGGTGGTAGCTCCGACCGGCTCCGGCAAGACCCTGGCCGCGTTCCTCGCCGCACTCGACCAGCTCACCTCGACACCCCCGCCGGCCGACCCCCACAAACGCTGCCGCGTGCTCTACGTGTCACCGCTCAAGGCCCTCGCGGTCGACGTGGAACGCAACCTGCGCAGCCCCCTCACGGGCATCCGCCAGGAATCCGTACGCCTGGGCCTGCCCGAGCCCGAGGTCAAGGTGGGCATCCGCTCCGGCGACACCCCGCCCGCCGAGCGCCGAGCCCTGGCCACCCGCCCGCCGGACATCCTGATCACCACCCCGGAGTCACTGTTCCTGATGCTCACGTCGGCCACGCGCGACGCGCTGACGGGCGTGGAGACGGTGATCCTGGACGAGGTGCACGCGGTCGCGGGCACCAAGCGCGGCGCGCATCTCGCGCTCTCTCTGGAGCGGCTGGACGAGCTGCTGCCGAGGCCCGCCCGGCGCATCGGCCTCTCCGCGACCGTCCGCCCGGTCGACGAGATCGCGCGCTATCTCTCCCCCCAGCGCAAGGTGGAGATCGTCCAGCCCAAGTCCGGCAAGGAGTTCGACCTCTCGGTCGTCGTCCCGGTCGAAGACCTGGGCGAACTCGGCGGCTCCCCGGTCGCCGACGCGAACGACGGCGCCGAGCGCCCGTCCATCTGGCCGCATGTCGAGGAACGGATCGCCGATCTCGTCCAGGCGCACCGCTCGACGATCGTGTTCGCCAACTCCCGGCGCCTCGCGGAGCGCCTGTGCAACCGGCTCAACGAGATCGCGTACGAGCGGGCCACCGGCGAGCCCCTCGCCGAACACCACGCGCCCGCAGAGCTGATGGGCGGCTCGGGCGCGGCCCAGGGCGCGCCTCCGGTCATCGCCCGGGCCCACCACGGCTCGGTCTCCAAGGAGCAGCGCGCGCTCGTCGAGGAGGACCTCAAGGCGGGCCGGCTGCCCGCCGTGGTGGCCACCTCCAGCCTCGAACTGGGCATCGACATGGGCGCGGTCGACCTGGTCGTCCAGGTCGAGTCACCCCCGTCCGTGGCCTCCGGACTGCAGCGCGTCGGCCGCGCCGGGCACCAGGTGGGCGCGGTCTCCACGGGCGTCGTCTTCCCCAAGTACCGGGGGGACCTCGTCCAGGCGGCCGTGGTCACCGAGCGCATGCGCACCGGTTCCATCGAGTCCCTGAGGGTCCCCGCCAACCCCCTGGACGTCCTCGCCCAGCAGCTCGTCGCGATGGTGGCGCTGGACACCTGGCAGGTCGACGACCTGCTGTCCGCGGTCCGCCGCGCGGCCCCCTTCGCCGCCCTCCCGGATTCGGCGTTCACCGCGGTCCTGGACATGCTCGCGGGCCGCTATCCGTCCGACGCGTTCGCGGAGCTGCGCCCGCGCGTGGTGTGGGACCGCGTCGCCGGCACCGTGACCGGCCGCCCGGGTGCGCAGCGCCTCGCCGTCACCTCCGGGGGCACGATTCCGGACCGCGGGCTCTTCGGCGTCTTCCTCGCCGGTGCCGACCCCAAGAAGGGCGGCGGCCGGGTCGGCGAGCTGGACGAGGAGATGGTGTACGAGTCCCGCGTGGGGGACGTCTTCACGCTCGGTACGAGTTCCTGGCGTATCGAGGACATCACCCGTGACCGCGTCCTGGTGTCCCCCGCTCCCGGGGTGCCCGGCCGCCTCCCCTTCTGGAAGGGCGACCAGCTGGGCCGCCCGCTGGAACTGGGCCGCGCGGTGGGCGCGTTCCTGCGCGAGGTCGGCTCACTGCCCGAGGAGGCCGCCCGCAGCCGCCTGCTCGCCGCCGGACTCGACACCTGGGCCGCGGGCAACGTCATCTCCTACCTGGCCGAACAGCGCGAGGCCTGCGGCCACATCCCGGACGACCGGACCATCGTCGTGGAGCAGTTCCGCGACGAACTCGGCGACTGGCGGGTCGTCGTCCACTCCCCCTTCGGCGCCCAGGTCCACGCCCCCTGGGCACTCGCGCTGGGCGCCAAACTCTCCGAGCGGTACGGCATGGACGCCCAGGTCATGCACGCCGACGACGGCATCGTGCTGCGCCTCCCGGACGCCGATCTGATGAGCCTGGACCTGCTCGACCAGGAACCGCTGAAGACCGGCACGGAGTATGACGCGGAGCAGGCTCCCGTAGGCGCGGCGGACGTGACCTTCGACAAGGGCGAGGTCGACCGGATCGTCACCGAACAGGTGGGCGGCTCGGCCCTGTTCGCGGCCCGCTTCCGCGAGTGCGCCGCGCGCGCCCTGCTGCTCCCGCGCCGCAGCCCCGGCAAGCGCACCCCCCTGTGGCAGCAGCGCCAGCGGGCCTCCCAACTGCTCCAGGTGGCAAGCGAGTTCGGTTCGTTCCCCATCGTCCTCGAAGCGGTCCGCGAATGCCTCCAGGACGTCTTCGACGTGCCCGGGCTCGTGGAGCTGATGGGCGACATCGAGTCCCGCAAGGTGCGCCTGGTCGAGGTCACCACCCCCGAGCCCTCCCCCTTCGCCCGCTCCCTCCTCTTCGGGTACGTCGCACAGTTCCTGTACGAGGGCGACTCACCGTTGGCCGAACGGCGCGCCGCCGCCCTGTCGCTGGACTCGCGGCTGCTGGCCGAGCTGCTGGGCCAGGCGGAGCTGCGCGAGCTGCTGGACGCCGAGGTGCTGACGGAGCTGGAGCGGGAACTCCAGTGGCTCACCGAGGACCGACGCGTGAAGGACGCCGAAGGCGTCGCGGACCTGCTGCGTCTGCTGGGCCCGCTCACGGACGCCGAGCTGGCCGAGCGCGGCGCCGATCCGCAGTGGGCCCGGGAGCTGGCCGGCGCCCGCCGCGCGATCCGGGTCCGTATCGGCGGCGCCGACCACTGGGCGGCGATCGAGGACGCGGGCCGCCTGCGCGACGCGCTCGGCACGGCACTGCCGGTCGGCGTCCCGGAGGCCTTCACCGAGCCGGTCAAGGACCCGCTCGGCGACCTCCTCGCCCGCCACGCCCGCACCCACGGCCCGTTCACCTCGGCCACGGCGGCGGCCCGTTTCGGCCTGGGCGTGGCGGTCACCGAGGGCGCGCTCCAGCGGCTGGCGGCGACCGGCCGTGTCGTACAGGGGGAGTTCCACCCGGCGGGCATCGGCCAGGAGTGGTGCGACGCGACGGTCCTGCGCCGCCTCCGGCGCCGTTCGCTGGCCGCTCTGCGGCACGAACTGGAGCCGGTGTCGCCCGCGGCGCTCGCGCAGTTCCTGCCGCAGTGGCAGCACATCGGCAAGGGCCACGGGCTGCGCGGTATCGACGGACTGGTCCGGGCGGTCGAGCAACTGCAAGGGGCCTCCGTGCCGGCGTCCGCCCTGGAGAAGCTGGTCCTGCCGTCCCGGGTGGCGAACTACGCCCCGGCGATGCTCGACGAACTCACGGCAGCCGGGGAGATCGTCTGGGCCGGGGCGGGCGCCCTCCCCGGCAAGGACGGCTGGGTGTCCCTGTACCTCGCGGACGCGGCCCCGCTGCTCCTGCCACCGCCCCACCCCCTGGAACCCACCGCACTCCACCAGTCCGTCCTCGACATCCTCGCCGGGGGCTACGGGCTCTTCTTCCGCCAGATCGCCGACCAGGTCCGCGCCACCACGCACCCGGACGCCACGGATCCCCAGCTGGCCGACGCCGTCTGGGACCTGGCCTGGTCGGGCCGGCTCACGAACGACACGCTCGCCCCGATGCGCTCGCTCCTCGGCTCGGGCCGTACGGCGGGCTCGACGGCACACCGGGCGAAACGCGCCGTCCCGCGCGGCCGGTACGGCTCGCTGACGGCCGCCGCACGCCCCGCCTCACGCAGCGGCCCCCCGACCGTGGCCGGCCGCTGGTCCCTGCTCCCCGCCCATGAGCCCGATCTCACTGTCCGCGCCCACGCCCTGGCCCGCACCCTGCTCGACCGCCACGGCGTGGTGACCCGGGGAGCCGTTGCCGCGGAAGGCGTGGAGGGCGGCTTCTCGGCCGTGTACCGCATCCTCTCCGCCTTCGAGGACAGTGGTCAGGCCCGTCGCGGCTATGTGGTGGAGGGCCTCGGAGCCGCCCAGTTCGCCATGGACGGCGCGGTGGACCGCCTCCGGGCAACGGCGAACGCCCGAGACCGCGGCGACTACCGACCGACCCCGCCCTCCGGCACGACCGACGCACACAACGTCGACTCCCCCACAGACCACGGCTTCGTGGCGGACCTCGACTTCGACCTCGACTTCAGCCCCGAATCCCCCCACACCCCCACCGCCCGGAACACACCCACGCCCACTCCCACCCACGGCTTCGCCACGAACGCCATGTCCCGCACCCACTCCGCCGCCTCCGCCCCCACCACCCCCTCCGGAACCTCCCGTGCCGTAGTCCTCGCAGCCGCCGATCCGGCGAACGCGTACGGCGCCGCGCTCCCCTGGCCCGAGCCCCCGACCGGCGCCGGTCACAAGGCGGGCCGCAAGGCCGGTTCGCTGGTGGTACTGGTCGACGGAGAGCTGACGCTCTACATGGAGCGCGGCGGCAAGACCCTGCTGGCCTGGCCCTCCGAACCGGACGTCCACCCCACTGAGGACCCCCGTCTGCACGCGGCGGCGGAAGCCCTGGCCGCAGCGGCCCGCGCGGGCTCCCTCGGCACGGTCACGGTGGAGCGGGTCAACGGCGCCGCAGCCCTGACCTCCCCCTTCGGCACCCTCCTGGAAGGAGCAGGCTTCATCGCGACCCCCCGCGGCCTGCGCCTACGCGCATGACCGACCACCTCCCCCACCCCGACATGCCACCCTGGTCCCATGCCCGAAGGTGACACGGTCTGGCAGGCCGCGAGGAGACTGCACACCGCACTCGCCGGCAAGGTGCTGACCCGTTCCGACCTCCGCGTGCCCAAGTACGCCACGGCCGACCTCACCGGCCGCACTGTCCTGGAGGTCACCCCGCGCGGCAAGCACCTCCTCACCCGTGTCGAGGGCGGCCTGACCCTCCACTCGCATCTGCGGATGGACGGTTCCTGGAAGGTCTACGAGAACGGCAGGCGCTGGAGCGGCGGCCCCTCCCACCAGATCCGGGCGATCCTCGGCACCGCGGACCGCACCGCCGTCGGCTACCGCCTCCCCGTACTCGAACTCCTCCGCACCACCGACGAACCCCGGGCCGTCGGCCACCTCGGCCCCGACCTCCTGGGCCCCGACTGGGACCCCGAGCAGGCCCTCGCCAACCTCCTCGCGGACCCCGCCCGTCCCCTCGGCGAGGCCCTGCTCGACCAGCGCAATCTCGCCGGCATCGGCAACGTCTACAAGAGCGAGCTGTCCTTCCTCCTGGGCGCCACCCCATGGCTCCCCCTCGGCGAGCTGCCCGCCGATCGCGCCGCGAAGCTGCCCGCGCTCGCGAAGAAGCTCCTCGAAGCCAACCGGGACCGCCCGGTCCGCAGTACGACGGGCCTGCGCGGCCAGGACCTCTTCGTGTACGGCCGCGCACCCCGCCCCTGTCTGCGCTGCCGGACCCCGATCCGCGTCGCCGACCAGGGCGACGGCTCCCGCGAACGCCCCACCTACTGGTGCCCGACCTGCCAACCGGGCCCGGCCCCGGCCCCCGGCGCCGTCAGAGCACACCGAAGGTCACCCCCGTACAGCCGGAAGTCACCCCGGTACGACTGAGACGTACGACCGAGACCGCCCCGCACAACGGACACCCCCCGCACGACCAGTTGACGCCCCGTCAGAAACCCTCGTACCGTCCCAGCATGCCCGTACAGGCGTACGACCTCACCGGACGCACCGCATTCGTCACCGGGGCCGCCAGCGGCATCGGACGCGCGTCCGCCGTACTGCTCGCCGAAGCGGGCGCCGTGGTGCACTGCGCCGACCGGGACGCGCAGGGGCTGCACGAGACGGCGACGCTGATCAAGGGCATGGGCGGCACGGCCCGTACCCACCACCTGGACGTCACCGACCGAACCCAGGTCCGGCAGGCCGTGGCCGCGTGCGAGCGGCTGGACGTCATGGCGGCGGTCGCCGGGATCATGCACAGCAGCCCCGTGCTGGAGACCCGCGACGAGGATCTCGACCGGGTCCTGGGCGTCAACTTCAAGGGCGTGCTGTACGCCTGCCAGGAGGCGGCCCGTCTGATGATCTCCCGGAACACGAGGGGCAGCATCGTCACCATGGCCTCGGGCGCCGTCGACACCGGCAACCCCGGCCTGCTCTGCTACGGCGTGGCGAAGGCGGCGGTCGTCCAGCTGACGAAGACGCTGGCCGCCGAGATCGGACGCCACGGCATCCGCGTCAACGCCGTCGCGCCCGGCTGGATCCGTACGCCGATGACCGACCGCCACGACGGCGAGGCACAGGCGCACACCGAGGCGCTGATGTCCCGGATGGCCCCGCTGGGCCGGGTAGGCGAGCCGGAGGAGGTCGCCCACGCGGTGCTGCATCTGGCGTCCGACGCGTCGGCGTTCACGACGGGCCAGATCCTCCGCCCGAACGGCGGCGTAGCGATGCCCTGGTAGGACCGACACCCCCACCGGCGCCCCGACCAGCATCCCCGTCAGCCGACCCCGGAACCGCCCTCGCGACCGCCACCCCCCCGAGCCGCCCGCACCGCCCGCGCCTTCGGCACACAGTGCACCGGCAGCAGACTCAGCCCCCACCCCCCGGCCGCGACCGCCCCCTCCAGCACCCCCGCACCGGGCGCCAGCGCGAGCCGCAGCACGGCCCACCACCACACGGCACCGAGCCCCAGCAGCGCCCCCCAGCGAAGTATCCGCACTGCCATGGCTCACCTCCAGCCCCACGCTAGAACGCCACGCTCACCCGCAAACAGGGCGCATCACCGGCACAGAGGCGCACCGCGTACCCAGCGACGACCTTCCGGCAACCCGTACGCGCTCGCCTCCTCCCCACCATGACGGCCCCACGACACACCGGCAAACGCACCCAGGGACGGCCCCCACGGACGCGCCCCGGACGGATCCACAGCCGTACCGACGAGAGCGCGCACAACGCGAAAACCCCGGCCGCACTCCCCCGGGTCTCCCCGGAGAAGCCCCGGCCGGGGCTCTCACACACTCACTGTTCGTGCTGCTCGTGCACCTCAGGCGGCGACGACATCCACCGCCTCGGCGGGCGCCTTGATGGTCACCCGTTCCGGTGGCACACCGGCCACCGATACGGAACCGAGCATTGGACGCACCGGCGTGGGTACAGGCTCGTTGGCCGCAGCAGACTGGGCCAGCTCGGCGAGGGCGAGTTCGTCACTCACTTCCCGCATGAGCTCGGACATCCGTACGTCCAGCGCGTCGCAGATCGCGGAGAGCAACTCGGAGGATGCCTCCTTCTGCCCCCGCTCCACCTCGGAGAGATAGCCGAGTGAGACTCGGGCGGACGAGGAGACTTCGCGCAGAGTACGGCCCTGGCGCTGGCGCTGCCGACGCAGCACGTCACCCAACAGGCGACGGAGCAGAATCATCGGTGGCTCCCTCCTCGGACCGCGTAGCCGCATCCTTCACGCCCCACCGTACCGCCTTGCGCCGCGGCCGTGCGGGGAGCGATGTCGTGTTCACTCAGGGCTGCAAACATCAGGTCCCCCCGTTCTGTTCCGTATCCTGTGCCCGCTCGTTCCCGGTCTGTTCGCCCGCAATCTCCTCCAGGAGGAGTGCGAGTACGCTCCGTACACTCTCCATACGAATTTCCGCCCGGGAGCCGTTCAACCGCAGGGACGCCACTTTTCCGCCACCTTCGGCGCCCGAGTCGGCTCCGGAAGGGCCGTCCACGGCGACGAAAACCGTCCCGACGGGCTGCCCGTCCTGGGGTTCCGGGCCGGCCACACCGGTCGTCGCGATGCCCCAGTCGGCGCCGAGAACCCTGCGGACTCCTGCCGCCATCTGGGCCGCGACCTGCGGATCCACCGCTCCTCGGGTGGCCAGCAGGATGGCGTCGACATCGAGCACCCGGTGCTTCAGTTCCGTCGCGTACGCCGTCACCGCACCCCGGAACGCCTTGGAGGCTCCGGGCACCGATGTGATCTCCGCCGCAACCAGACCGCCCGTGAGGGACTCCGCGACAGCGAGCGTCTCACCCCTCACTGTCAGTAGTCTCACCACGTCGGCGGCCACGGAACTCACCGTTCCGCCTCCACCGAAGCGGCCTCGCGCTCGGCGATTCCCTGCCTGCGCAGCACAATGGCCTGTCTTACGTAGTCGAGCCCTGTCACCACGGTCAGCACGACCGCCGCGGCCATCACCCAGAACCTCAGCGTCGCCAGCGGACCCGTCAGCGCCAGGACGTACATCCCGACGGCCACGCCCTGCGTGAGCGTCTTGACCTTGCCGCCACGGCTCGCGGGGATCACCCCGTACCGGATCACGACGAAGCGCAGCAGCGTGATCCCGAGTTCACGCCCGAGGATCACACCGGTCACCCACCACGGCAGATCACCGAGCGCGGAGAGACAGATCAGCGCCGCGCCCATGATCGCCTTGTCGGCGATGGGGTCGGCGATCTTCCCGAAGTCGGTGACAAGGTCGTACGTACGTGCCAGATGACCGTCGAAGATGTCGGTGATCATGGCGACGGCGAAGGCGGCCCAGGCGAGCGAGCGCCACGCCGGGTCGTACCCGCCGTCGGCCAGCATCAGCGCGACGAAGCCCGGCACAAGCAGCAGCCGGATCATCGTAAGAATGTTCGCGATGTTCCAGAGGCTGGCCTGATTGACGGCCGCGGCCCCCAGCTTTCCGCCACGCACCGCCTTCACACCGCCCTGAGCACCGGAATCCCCGGAGTCGAGCGAGGGCGACGACCCTGACGCCCCGGAGCCGACAGCGGACCCGACGGGCCCGGAGGCGACCGCGGGACCTGAGACCCCGGTAGCACCCAACGCGCCCGGCACACCCATCGCTCCCGGCACGCCCTTGGCGTTCCGCGCGCCGGCGGATCCGCCCGCCGCGGATGCCGGGACTCCGGTCATCTGGCCGCCTCCTCTGACTCCGAACACGCGAGCGAGCCGAGCGAGCCCGGGAGCAGCTCGGCCACCAGGTCGACACCTTCCGTACCGACCACCTTGGCCTCGACGATACGGCCGACGCTCAGACCTTCGCCGCTCGTGAGGCCCTCGAAGTCCGCGAAGTTGGTGAACAGCACCTGGCCATCCGTCTCCGGCGCCTGGTGCTCACCCCGGCCGTACGCGCCCTCCTCGCCGCCGACCGACTCGACCAGCACCTGGACGGTCTCGCCGACGCGCTCCTCGGCGCGCTGCGAGACCAGTTCCTCGGCCAGCCGGGAGACCCGGGCGAGCCGGGCCGCGACGACGTCCTCGTCCAGCTTGTTCTCGTACGTCGCCGCTTCCGTGCCGTCCTCGTCGGAGTACCCGAAGACCCCGATGGCGTCCAGGCGCGCGTTGTTCAGGAACCGCTCCAGCTCCGCCAGGTCGGCCTCGGTCTCACCGGGGAAGCCCACGATGAAGTTGGACCGCACACCGGCCTGCGGGGCCTTGCTCCGGATGGTGTCGAGCAGCTCCAGGAAGCGGTCGGTGTCACCGAAGCGCCGCATCGCGCGCAGCACGTCGGGCGCGGAGTGCTGGAAGGAGAGGTCGAAGTAGGGGGCGATCTTCGGGGTCGAGGTCAGTACGTCGATGAGCCCCGGGCGCATCTCGGCGGGCTGGAGGTAGCTCACGCGCACGCGCTCGATGCCGTCGACGTCCGCCAGCTCGGGCAGCAGCGACTCCAGCAGGCGGATGTCGCCCAGGTCCTTGCCGTACGAGGTGTTGTTCTCGGAGACCAGCATGACCTCCTTGACGCCCTGCTCGGCGAGCCACCTGGTCTCGTTCAGTACGTCGCTCGGGCGGCGCGAGATGAAGGAGCCGCGGAAGGACGGGATGGCGCAGAAGGAGCAGCGCCGGTCGCAGCCGGAGGCGAGCTTCACCGAGGCGACGGGCGAGCCGTCGAGCCGTCGGCGCAGCGGCGCACGCGGTCCGGAGACCGGAGCGACACCTTCGGGCAGGTCGGCGGGGGCCTCGACGGGCTCCACCGGTGCGGCGTCGGCCTCCGTGGCGGTGCCGTGCCCCGGAAGAGCGACCCCCGCACCCGCGCTCTGCCGCTCCGCCGGGCTGATCGGCAGCAGCTTGCGCCGGTCGCGCGGGGTGTGCGAGGCGTGGATGCCGCCGTTCAGGATGGTCTGCAGGCGGTCGGAGATGTCGGCGTAGTCGTCGAAGCCGAGCACGCCGTCGGCCTCGGGGAGGGCCTCGGCGAGTTCCTTGCCGTACCGCTCGGCCATGCAGCCCACCGCGACGACGGCCTGGGTTCTGCCGTGCCCCTTGAGGTCGTTGGCCTCCAGGAGGGCGTCGACGGAGTCCTTCTTGGCGGCCTCGACGAAGCCACAGGTGTTGACGACGGCGACGTCCGCGTCCTCGGCGTCCTCCACGAGTTGCCAGCCGTCCGCCTCCAAGCGGCCTGCGAGCTCCTCCGAGTCCACCTCGTTACGGGCGCAGCCAAGGGTGACGAGTGCGACGGTACGGCGTTCAGGCATGGGCTCAAGACTACTTCGTCCCACTGACACCCCACGTCGACGGGGCTGACCCCATGTGAGCCAGCCCCGTACCTGTGAACACCGAATGCGCAGTACCGCCTAGCCGACCTCGGGGTCGCCCTTCGTGTACGTGAGCCGCTCGACGGCCCCCGGCTGGAACTCGTCCTCGATCTTCTTGCCGTTCACGTACAGCTGGATCGCGCCCGCGTCGCCCAGGACGAGGTTGATCTCCTCGTTGTCCTGGAAGGTCTGGGACTGACCCTGCTTGAGCAGGCCGTCGAAGAGCAGCCGGCCGTTGTGGTCCTTGGCGGAGATCCAGCTGCGCCCGTCCGCGGCGCTCACCTGGACGGTCACCTTGTCGCGCGGGGCTGCCGCGATCGCGCTGTCCGACGGGTCCGGCTTGGGATCGGCGGGCTTGTCCTTCTTGGGTGTGGGCGAGGCCGGCTGGCTGGCCGTGGGCGTGGAGCCCTCGGCGACCCCCGCCTGCGTGCCCTCGTTGTCGTCGCCCCCGTTGACCAGGGTGAAGCCGACGAAGCCGATCACAGCGACGATCGCGGCGACCATCGCCGCGGTCCAGTTCGGACCGCGCCGCTCGGGGCGGATGCGTTCCGCCTCGAACAGGGGTGCGGCAGGGGTGGGCGCCGGACGCCCGCCGCGGGCGTCGGCGAACCGCGTGAGCAGCGGTTCGGGATCGAGGTGGACGGCACGGGCGAGGGTCCGGATGTGCCCGCGCGCGTAGACGTCTCCGCCACAGGCGTCGAAGTCGTCCTGTTCGATCGCGTGCACGATGGCGATCCGGACCCGGGTGGCGGAACTGACGTCGTCGACGGTCAGCCCCGCCGCGATGCGGGCCTGCTGGAGGGCGCGACCGATCGAGGGGCGGGCTGCTTCCTCGCGGTCGTCGCGGTCTTCTTCGAACGGACGCTCGCCTTGTGGGGAGTTGCCGATGGACACGGGGGCGCCTTTCGAGCGTTTAGCCACCTGTGCTGGAGGTTCAGTTTAGGGGGGTTCGGGAAGGGTGGGGCAACTGGGCGGAGGGACTTTGTACGCCATCGGAATGGCCAGGACACGCCGATGGTCAGGTCATGGTGAGGCAACGATCTGTCGCCTCCCTCAACTTGACGTACGCGGAAGGGAAACGGTTGCTCAATGATCCCTTACGAGTGAGTCACGATCGACCACCCGGTTGCCGCACACACGGACGCCGCACACCGGGCGAGTCCCTACGCCTCAGTCTCCCCACGAATAACCGCGAGCATCTCGTCCAAACCGTCAGCCTTCACAAGAACGTCACGCGCCTTGGAGCCCTCGCTCGGCCCGACGATCCCCCGGGTCTCCATGAGGTCCATCAGCCGCCCCGCCTTGGCGAACCCCACCCGCAACTTGCGCTGGAGCATCGACGTGGACCCGAACTGACTGCTGACGACCAGTTCGGCCGCCGCGCACAGCAGTTCGAGGTCGTCGCCGATCTCCTCGTCGATCTCCTTCTTCTGCTTGGTGCCCACGGTGACGTCGTCCCGGAAGACCGGCGCCATCTGGTCCTTGCAGTGCTGGACGATGACCGCGACCTCGTCCTCGGTCACGAAGGCGCCCTGCATACGGGTGGGCTTGTTGGCGCCCATCGGCAGGAACAGCCCGTCGCCCTTGCCGATCAGCTTCTCGGCGCCGGGCTGGTCCAGGATGACCCGCGAGTCGGCCAGCGAGGAGGTGGCGAAGGCGAGCCTTGACGGCACGTTCGCCTTGATCAACCCGGTCACTACATCAACGGACGGCCGCTGCGTGGCGAGGACCAGATGGATACCGGCCGCGCGCGCGAGCTGCGTGATGCGCACGATCGCGTCCTCGACGTCCCTGGGGGCCACCATCATCAGGTCGGCCAGCTCGTCGACGATCACCAGCAGATACGGGTACGGCGACAGCTCGCGCTCACTGCCCTCGGGCAGCTTGACCTTGCCGTTCCTGATGGCCTCGTTGAAGTCGTCGATGTGCCGGAATCCGAACGCGGCCAGATCGTCGTACCGCAGATCCATTTCGCGTACGACCCACTGGAGCGCCTCCGCGGCCCGCTTCGGGTTGGTGATGATCGGTGTGATCAGGTGCGGGATGCCCTCGTACGCGGTCAGCTCGACGCGCTTGGGGTCGACGAGGACCATGCGGACGTCCTCGGGGGTCGCCCGGACCATGATCGACGTGATCAGGCAGTTGATGCAGGACGATTTGCCGGAACCGGTCGCACCTGCGACGAGCAGGTGCGGCATCTTGGCGAGGTTGGCCATCACATAGCCGCCCTCGACGTCCTTGCCGAGCGCGACCAGCATCGGGTGGTCGTCCTCGGCCGCGTCGGCCAGCCGGAGCACATCGCCCAGGTTGACCATCTCGCGGTCGGTGTTGGGGATCTCGATGCCGACCGCCGACTTGCCGGGGATCGGGCTGATGATCCGTACGTCGGGGCTGGCGACGGCGTACGCGATGTTCTTGGCGAGGGCGGTGATCCGCTCGACCTTCACCGCGGGGCCCAGTTCGACCTCGTACCGCGTGACCGTCGGACCGCGGGTGAAGCCCGTGACCGCGGCGTCGACCTTGAACTCCATGAAGACGTTCGTGAGGGAGGCGACCACCGCGTCGTTCGCCGCGCTGCGGGTCTTGCCGGGGCCGCCGCGCTCCAGGAGGTCGAGCGAGGGCAGCGAGTAGGTGATGTCCCCGGAGAGCTGGAGCTGTTCGGCGCGCGGCGGCAGGTCGCGCATCTCCTCCGGCGGCGCCTTCGTGAGGTCCGCGACCGCGGCCTTGACCGGCTCCGCCCTGAGCTTCTCCTGCTTGGGCCGCGCCGCCGGTACGGGAGTGGGCGTCGGGGTCGTCTCCGCGCGGTCGCCGCCCGCGCTCACCCCCTGGGTGAGGTCGGCGACGATCGGCGAGGGCGGCATGCCGTGCAGGACGGCCCCGTCGAGGGCGGCAGCGGCTGCTGCGGCGACGTCCACGGCGTCCATCGGCCGCCCGGGGTCGGGCTGCCGTACGGAGCGTCTGGGGCGGCTCCGGCGCTTGGAGAGCGCGTCCTGCTCGGCGCTGTCCGGGTCGTACGCCTCGGGGGCGGACCCGCGCTTGCGAGGGCGCCCGGGCAACGACTCGCGCCACTGGTCCTCGTACTGCTCGTCGTCCTCGGAGAACGCGTCGTCCTCGGGGTCGTGGAGGATGCCGAGCCGGACCCCGAGCTGCCGCAGCCGCTGCGGAATCGCGTTGACGGGCGTCGCGGTGACCACGAGCAGCCCGAAGACCGTGAGCAGCACCAGCAGCGGTACGGCGAGGACCTCGCCCATGGTGTACGTCAGCGGGGTCGCCGCTCCCCAGCCGATGAGCCCGCCGGCGTCCCTTATCGCCTGCATGCCCTCGCTGCGCGCGGGGGCGCCGCACGCGATGTGGACCTGCCCGAGCACACCGATGACGAGCGCGGACAGCCCGATGACGATCCGGCCGTTGGCCTCGGGCTTCTCGGGGTGCCGGATGAACCGTACGGCGATGACCGCCAGCAGTATCGGCACCAGCAGGTCGAGCCGGCCGAACGCACCGGTGACCAGCATCTCGACGAGGTCGCCGACGGGTCCGCGCAGGTTCGACCAGGTGCCCGCGGCGACGATCAGCGCGAGGGCGAGCAACAGCAGTGCCACGCCGTCCTTCCGGTGTGCCGGGTCGAGGTTCTTCGCGCCCTGTCCTATCCCGCGGAACACGGCACCGACGGCGTGCGCGATACCGAGCCACAGGGCGCGCACGAGACGGTAGACGCCCCCGGTCGGGCTGGGCGCCGGAGCGGGCGCGGCCTTCTTCGCCGCTGTCTTCCTGGCGGGCGCCCTCTTCGCGGGGGCTTTTTTGGCCGCGGCCTTCTTCGCCGGAGCCTTCGCGGGCGCGGCTGCCTTCTTCGCGGGCGGCTTCTTGGCTGCGGAAGGACGTGGGGCCATGTGTGTGAGGTTACCGGTGGAGACGACAGCGGACACGTGTGTCCCCGCTTCACCCGTTCGTGTCGCCCTTGCGTGAGCGCGAAACTGACGCGCGCTCACGCGCAACTACGTTCGAAGTGTGGGTCAGTTCTGCGACGGCACCGAAGGTGCCCCGCTCCCGGTGCCCGGTTCGAGCGCGTCCAGAGCCCGGCGCAGGCCGGTCAGTTTGCGTTCGAGGTGTGCTGCCGTGGCCACCGCCGCCGCGTCCGCCGACTCGTCGTCGAGTTGCTTGGACAGCGCCTCGGCCTGCTCCTCGACGGCCGCGAGCCGCGCGGAGAGTTCGGCGAGCAGGCCCGCCGGCTCCTTGGCCGCGCCGACCGCCGCCTTGCCGCCACCGCCCTCCAGCTGGAGCCGCAACAGGGCGGCCTGCTCCCGGAGTTGGCAGTTCTTCATGTACAGCTCGACGAACACCGAGACCTTCGCCCGCAGCACCCAGGGGTCGAACGGCTTGGAGATGTAGTCCACCGCGCCCGCCGCGTACCCCCGGAAGGTGTGGTGCGGACCGTGGTTGATCGCGGTGAGGAAGATGATCGGGATGTCCCGGGTCCGCTCCCGCCGCTTGATGTGCGCGGCCGTTTCGAAGCCGTCCATGCCCGGCATCTGGACGTCCAGCAGAATGACCGCGAAGTCGTCCGTCAGAAGTGCCTTGAGCGCTTCCTCCCCGGACGATGCCCGCACCAGTGTCTGATCCAACGCAGAGAGGATGGCCTCCAGCGCCAGCAGATTCTCCGGCCGGTCATCGACCAGGAGGATCTTGGCCTTCTGCACCATGGCCCGCCCTCCTCGCCCCGGCTTGGGGCCTCCCCTGTCCTCAGGACTTGGGGCAGCGCCACCGCGCGCCGCCCCAGGGGACGGCTCCCTTGCGCCGCCCGTCCTCGTGCCGGTCATGGTAGCCGCACCCCGCCTGTCGCCACACCCTGTCACCGCGATGTCACTGTGCACGTAGCAGAAACGTAGCGGGAGACCAGAAGGTTCCCCGAATCCCGCACTTCTACACGGCTTCGGCCACACTGAGTCAGCAACTCCGTGTGAACACCGGAGGTTCCCGTCCTCGCGACGGAAACACCCAGCTCAGCCGTCACTCCTCCCGCATCCACTGCTCCATCACCGACAGCAGGTGATCGGGGTCGACGGGCTTGGTCACATAGTCCGAGGCCCCCGACTCGATCGCCTTCTCCCGGTCGCCCTTCATCGCCTTCGCGGTCAGCGCGATGATCGGAAGCCCGGCGAACTGCGGCATCCTGCGGATCGCCGAGGTCGTCGCGTATCCGTCCATCTCCGGCATCATGATGTCCATCAGTACGACTGTCACATCGTCGTGCTGTTCCAGGACTTCGATGCCTTCCCGGCCGTTCTCGGCGTACAGCACCGACAGCCCGTGCTGCTCCAGGACGCTCGTCAGCGCGAACACGTTGCGGATGTCGTCGTCGACGATCAGCACCTTCTCGCCGTCGAAGTGGATGCCCCGGCGCGGCTGTTGCGCCGCCTCCTGCTCGCCGGCCGCCGCCCAATGGCCGTTCGCCCGGGAGGAGGCGTTCAGTTCGGCCACCGACACGGACCTGCGCCGCCGCCTGAAGAGCGCGGCGGGCCCGTTCTGCGCCTCCTGGTACGACTTCACCTCGGCCGGCGTCTCGATGTCCGCCCCGGCCAGCTCCGCCTCGGAGGCCAGCAGCTCGCCGACCTCCAGGGAGGGCGTCAGCTGAGCGTAGCCCTGCGGGGGCAGTTCACTCGGGTGCAGCGGCAAATACAGCGTGAACGTCGAACCGCGGCCCGGCTCGCTCTGCGCGTGGATCTCACCGCCGAGCAGCCGCGCGATCTCGCGCGAGATGGACAGCCCCAGCCCCGTACCGCCGTACTTGCGGCTGGTCGTGCCGTCCGCCTGCTTGAACGCCTCGAAGATCACCCGCATCTTGCTGGCCGCGATACCGATGCCGGTGTCGGTCACCGAGAACGCGATCATGTCGGCGTCCGCGTCCCGCAGCGAACCCGCCTCCAGCAACTGCTCCCGGATGGCCACCGGGACCTCCGCACCGGCCGGCCGGATGACCAGCTCGACCGCTCCCGTGTCGGTGAACTTCACCGCGTTGGACAGCAGGTTGCGCAGCACCTGGAGCAGCCGCTGTTCGTCGGTGTGCAGCGTGGCGGGCAGGTCCGGCGAGACCCGTACGGAGAAGTCGAGGCGCTTCTCCGCGGTCAGCGGACGGAAAGTGGCCTCCACGTAGTCGACGAGCTGCACGAGCGCGATGCGCGTCGGGGAGACGTCCATCTTGCCCGCCTCGACCTTCGACAGGTCGAGGATGTCGTTGATCAGCTGGAGCAGATCCGAGCCCGCCCCGTGGATGGTCTCGGCGAACTCGACCTGCTTGGGCGTGAGGTTGGTGTCCGCGTTGTCGGCGAGCAGCTTGGCCAGGATCAGCAGCGAGTTGAGCGGCGTACGCAGCTCGTGCGACATGTTGGCGAGGAACTCGCTCTTGTAGCGCATCGACACGGCGAGTTGCTCGGCGCGCTCCTCCAGGACCTGCCGCGCCTCCTCGATCTCCGTGTTCTTGACCTCGATGTCGCGGTTCTGCTGGGCCAGCAGCTCGGCCTTCTCCTCCAGCTCCGCGTTGGACGACTGGAGGGCCTTCTGCCGGTTCTCCAGCTCGGCCGAGCGCTCCCGCAGCTGCTCGGTCAGCTCCTGCGACTGCTTCAGCAGCACCTCCGTCTTGGTGTTGACGGAGATGGTGTTGACGCTGGTCGCGATCATCTCGGCGATCTGGTTGAGGAAGTCCTTCTGGATCTGCGTGAACGGCGTGAACGACGCCAGTTCGATGACCCCGAGCACCTTCCCCTCGAACAGCAGCGGCAGCACGATCACCTGCGCGGGCGGCGCCTCGCCGAGCCCCGAGGAGATCTTCAGATAGCCGCTCGGCGCGTTCTCCACGAGGATCGTGCGCTTCTCCTGGGCGGCGGTCCCGACCAGCGCCTCACCGGGCCGGAACGAGGTCGGCATGGAGCCCATGGAGTAGCCGTACGAGCCGAGCATGCGCAGTTCGTACGCGTTCTCCGGCACGCCTCCCGGGTCCTTGGCGTCGACCGTCCGCATCGCCAGGAAGAACGCGCCGTGCTGGGCGGTGACGACCGGGGTCAGCTCGCTCATGATCAGCGAGGCCACGTCGTCGAGGTCCCGGCGGCCCTGCATCAGGGCGGAGATCCGGGCGAGGTTGCCCTTGAGCCAGTCCTGTTCCTTGTTGGCGATCGTGGTGTCGCGCAGGTTGGCGATCATCTTGTTGATGTAGTCCTGAAGTTCCTGGATCTCCCCGGAGGCGTCCACGTCGATCTTCAGGTTGAGGTCACCACGGGTCACCGCGGTCGCCACGCGCGCGATGGCACGCACCTGCCGGGTCAGGTTCCCGGCCATCTCGTTCACCGACTCGGTGAGGTCGCGCCAGGTGCCGTCGACGTCACGCACGCGTGCCTGGCCGCCGAGCTGGCCCTCCGTACCCACCTCCCGGGCGACTCGGGTGACCTCCTCGGCGAAGGACGACAGTTGATCAACCATGGTGTTGATCGTCGTCTTCAGCTCAAGAATCTCGCCACGAGCGTCAATGTCGATCTTCTTCGTCAAGTCACCCTTGGCGATGGCCGTCGTGACCATCGCGATGTTGCGCACCTGGCCGGTCAGGTTGGACGCCATCCCGTTCACCGACTCGGTGAGGTCCTTCCAGGTACCGGCCACACCGGGCACCCGTGCCTGCCCGCCCAGGATGCCGTCCGTACCCACCTCACGGGCCACCTTGGTGACCTGGTCGGCGAACGAACTCAGCGTCTTCACCATGGTGTTGAAGGTGTCGGCGAGCTGCGCGACCTCACCGCGCGCCTCGATCGTCACCGTCCGCGTGAGGTCGCCGTTGGCGACGGCCGCCGCGACCTGGGAGATGTTGCGCACCTGGACGGTCAGGTTGTTGGCCATCAGGTTGACGTTGTCGGTGAGGTCCTTCCAGATGCCCGTGACACCCGACGCGTGGGCCTGACCACCGAGGATGCCCTCCGTGCCCACCTCGCGCGCGACTCGCGTCACCTGCTCGGCGAACGACGACAGTTGATCAACCATGGTGTTGACCGTCGTGACGAGTTCAAGGATCTCGCCCTTCGCGTCAACAGTGATCTTCTTCGACAGGTCGCCCTTGGCGACCGCGGTCGTGACCTCGGCGATGTTGCGCACCTGGATGGTCAGGTTGTTCGCCATGAAGTTCACGGACTGCGTGAGGTCCTTCCAGGTGCCGGAGACACCCTGCACCTCGGCCTGACCGCCGAGCATGCCCTCCGTACCCACCTCACGGGCCACTCGCGTGACCTCCTGGGCGAAGGACGACAGCTGGTCGACCATCGTGTTCAGGGTGTTCTTCAGCTCCAGGATCTCCCCGCGCGCGTCCACGGTGATCTTCTGGGACAGGTCACCCCGGGCCACCGCGGTCGCCACCTGGGCGATGTTGCGCACCTGGGCTGTGAGGTTGCCGGCCATGCCGTTCACGGAGTCCGTGAGGTCCCGCCACACACCGGCGACCCCGGGCACCTGCGCCTGCCCGCCGAGGCGGCCCTCCGTACCCACGTCACGGGCGACCCGGGTCACCTGGTCGGCGAAGGCCGAGAGTTGATCAACCATGGTGTTGATCGTGTTCTTCAACTCAAGGATCTCGCCGCGAGCGTCAACATCGATCTTCTGGGACAGGTCGCCCCGGGCCACGGCCGTCGTCACCTGGGCGATCTGCCGCACCTGGGAGGTCAGGTTGCCACCCATGAAGTTGACGGAGTCGGTGAGTTCCTTCCACGTACCGGACACGCCGTCCACGCGTGCCTGACCGCCGAGGCGGCCCTCCGTACCCACGTCACGGGCCATCCGCGTCACCTGGTCGGCGAAGCTCGACAGCTGGTCCACCATCGTGTTCACGGTGTTCTTCAGCTGGAGCATCTCGCCGGACACATCGACGGTGACCTTCTGGGACAGGTCCCCATTGGCCACCGCGGTCGTCACCTGGGCGATGTTCCTCACCTGTCCGGTGAGGTTCCTGAACGCCGTGTTGACGGAGTCCGTCAGGTCCTTCCACGTCCCCGCCGCACCCGGCACCTCGGCCTGGCCGCCCAGTTCGCCCTCGACGCCGATCTCCCGCGCCACCCGGGTCACCTCGGCACCGAACGCGGACAGCTGGTCAACCATCCCGTTGACGGTGTTCTTCAGCTCCAGCATCTCGCCGGCGACCTCGACGCTGACCTTCTGCGACAGATCACCGCTGGCCACAGCGGTCGTCACGGCGGCGATGTCCCGCACCTGGGTGGTGAGGTTCCGGAAAACCGTGTTGACGGAGTCCGTCAGGTCCTTCCACGTCCCCGCCGCACCCGGCACGTTCGCCTGCCCGCCGAGCCGCCCCTCGCCACCGACCTCGTTGGCGACCCTGGTGACCTCGTCCGCGAACGTCCGCAGCGTCTCCGTCATCTGGTTGATCGTCTCGGCGAGCTGGGCGACCTCACCCCGCGCCGACACCGTCACCTTCTGCGACAGATCACCATTGGCGACCGCGGTCGTCACCTGCGCGATCCCACGCACCTGGGCCGTCAGGTTGCCGGCCATAAGATTCACCGAATCGGTGAGGTCTTTCCACACTCCCGCCACACCCGGCACCTGCGCCTGGCCGCCCAGCTCTCCCTCGGTACCCACCTCGCGCGCGACTCGCGTCACCTCGGAGGAGAAGGACGACAGCTGGTCGACCATCGTGTTGACGGTGTTCTTCAGCTCCAGCATCTCGCCGGCCACATGAACCGTGACCTTCCGGGACAAGTCGCCCTTCGCGACCGCCGTCGTCACCAGCGCGATGTCCCGCACCTGCGCAGTCAGCCGGTACGCCATGGTGTTGACCGAGTCCGTGAGGTCCCGCCATGAACCGGACATCCCGCGCACCTGGGCCTGACCGCCCAGCTTGCCCTCCGTACCGACCTCGCTGGCCACCCGCGTGACCTCGTCGGTGAACGTCGACAACTGGTCGACGAGATTGTTGACCGTGCGCCCGACCTTGAGGAACTCCCCGCGCAGCGGATGCCCGTTGCCGTCGGCGGCCTGCGCCCGCAGCTCCATCCGGGGCGACAGATCGCCCTCCGCGACCGCGCTCAGCACCCGGCCGACCTCGGAGACCGGACGTACGAGATCGTCGACAAGAGCGTTCGAGGCATCGATCGCCGCGGCCCACGAGCCCTCGCTGGCGCCCGACTCAAGCCGCTCGGTCAGCTTCCCCTCGCGCCCCACCATGCGCCGTACGCGCGACAATTCACCCGTCAAGTGAAGATTACGGTCGGCCACCTCATTGAAGACGGCCGCGATCTCCGACATGACGCCGTCGCCGGACACCGTGAGCCGCTTACGGAAGTTGCCGTCACGCATCGACTCCAGGGCCGACAACAGCCGGTCCAGAGCAGCCGTGTCCACCTCGGTCGTGCCATTGCGCGGTTTACGCCGGTTACTCAGGGACTGTCCGCCTTTCGCGCGCGTCTTAGTGCCCCGCGTCGCTGCGCCAGACTCCACTGTGTCCCTCCCGAAGGGGTCGACCGTTTCTGCTCTGTGTGCTCTGCCATCACTCGGGCGTACCCGGATACTGCCAGCCGTGCCTGGACCTTCTCCTGGAGCCTGCCCAGTGTTTCACCCTGTCCGAACCCGGCCATAACAGTTCGGCAGCTTCGCACACCGTCCGCACACTCTGGGGACGTAAACACTGCAGACCTGCATCCGCATGGACCGCGAAGGTAAGTAACCTTGCATGCGGCTGTCCAGCCACACCGGCCCGTCCGGTCTGGGCGGTGGCACGACCACGAGCGGGCAGGCATCGGAGGGGCACCGCACCATGACCACCGGACTGCATCCCGGGGAAGCACCCCAGGATCCCCGGCCGACGGGGAACCGAACCCTGCCCCGGCAGGACCGGATCGGCCCCGGCACGCCGCACTCCGACAACCGGACGAGGAGTTCTGTGATCACCGCGCGCGCGGCAGCCACCTTCGACCCGGTCGGGCGATCGGTGGCGACCGCCCGATCCTTCGTCCGCGACACCCTCCAGGGCTGGGGCTTCGCGGACATCGTCGACGACGCCGTGGTCCTCACGAGCGAGCTGGTCACCAATGCCGTGATCCACGCGGGCACCTCCGCGGACGTCCTGTGTCTACGCAGTGACGACGGCGTACGTATCGAGGTCGCCGACCGCTACCCGGAGCGCGAGATCCCCCTCCAGGGCTCGCCCGTCAACATGGGCAGCCCCGACCGGGAGGGAGGCCGCGGCCTCCAGCTGTGCGCGGCGCTGGCCGGCCGCTGGGGCGTCGAGTACACGCCCACACAGAAACAGGTCTGGTTCCAACTCGAACTCCCCCACCGCGCGGTGGGCACCCGCTCCGCGGGCCCGGCCCTCCCCGCCGACCTCCTCCCGCTGGCCGACGGCCGGGTCCGGGTCGCGGTCATCCAGATCGACCGCTCCGGATCCATCGCGGCATGGAACGAGGACTCCGAGGAACTCTTCGGCTACGCACCCGAGTCGGTCATCGGCAAACCCCTCACCGACCTCGCCGCCTGGCCGCACACCCCGGGCACCAGCACCGGCATCGTCGAGGCCCTCCAACTCTCCCGCTGGGAAGGCAGTTACGGCATAAGGGGCGCCAACGGCCGCGTCACCCCGGTGTACGCCTCCCACCTCCGCGTCCGCGACACCGACGGCGAGCCCTCGACGGTCTGCCTCCTCGTCCGCGACCACGAACGGGCGGTCCTGCAGACCCCGTTGCGCGGCAGCTCGTCCGACTCCGCCTCGTCCTCCGATGGCCCGAACACCGACCCCTTCGAGGTGTTCATCGGCTCCCCGGCCCCGGACGACCTCGACGGCCTCCTTCAGCGCACGGTGGAGCGCGCCCGCGACATGCTCGACGCCGACTCCGCCTTCCTGCTCCTGGCCACGGACGACGAGACGGAGTTGGAGGTACGGGCCTCGACGGGCCTCCCCTCCGCCCGCCAGCGCTTCGCCCGCGTCCCGGTCGAGGCCGGCCCCGGCCGCTACGGCTCGGCCCGTATGCCGGCCGTCCACGACGACCTCTCGGCCGTCCCCGGAGCCGTCCCCCTCCTCAGCGGCACGGGCATGCGCTCGGTCGTCACCGTCCCCCTGAAGGTGGAGGGCCGCCTCACCGGCTCCCTCGGCGTCGCGGCCGAGTCCCCGGGCCGCTACACGAACGAAGAGGCGCTGCGGCTCCAGTTCGCCGCCGACCGCATCGCGCTGGCGGTGGAGTCGGCCCGCCTCGGCGAACTGGAACGCCTGCGCCGAGGCTCGCTGAGCTTCCTGGTAGAGGCCTCCGACCTCTTGGCCGGAACCCTCGACCGTGATCAAACCCTGGCACTGATGGCCCAGATGACGGTGCCGACCCTGGCCACCTGGTGCGCGGTCTACACGATCGCCGACCAGGCCTCGGATCCGTACCTCTCGTACGTCCTGCACGAGGACGAGGACCGCATCGACGGCCTCAAGGCCCTCCTCTCGAAGATCGCCCCGCCGGACCCGGTACCCACCCCCGGCGCCCGCGTCTGGTCGGCCCCCGCGGAGGCGGCCCACCAGGCGGCCCTGCGTACCTCCATGCGCAGCCTGGGCCTCAACGCGCCCACCACCACGGTCAGCTCGGGGATCGGCACAACTCTCGCGACGGCGGCGGCAGTCGGCGGCGAGACGGTCGTCCTCCCCCTCGTCGCCCGCAACCGCGTGATCGGCATGCTCACCCTCGGCAAGCCGACGGACGAACACTTCCGCCAGGAAATCCTGGAACTGGCCGAGGACTTGAGCCGCCGGGCCGCCCTGGCCCTGGACAACGCCCGCCTCTACTCGGAACGCACCGCCATCAGCCAGTCCCTCCAACGCAGCCTCCTGCCCCCGGAGTTGCCGGAGATCGACGGCGTCGAGGTGGAGGTCATCTACCGCGCGGCCGGCGAGGGCAACGAGGTCGGCGGCGACTTCTACGACCTCTTCCCCATCCGCGACGGTGCCTACGGCTTCGCCATCGGCGACGTCTGCGGTACGGGCCCGGAGGCCGCCGCGGTGACGGGCCTGGCCCGCCACGCGCTCCGACTGCTGGCGCGAGAGGGCTTCGGCGGCCCCGCGGTCCTTGAGCGCCTCAACTCGGCGATCCTCGACGAGGGCGCCCGCAGCCGCTTCCTGACCCTCCTCTACGGCGAGTTGTGGCCCCAGGAGGACGGCAGCGCCGTACTGAAGGTGGTCTGCGCCGGCCACCCGCTCCCGCTCCGCCTGCGCCAGGACGGCACGGTGGAACCGGCGGCGGAGCCCCAGCCCCTCCTGGGCGTCCTGGAGGACCTGGAGCTGTACGAGCAGACGATCACCCTCGACCCCGGTGACGTCCTCCTCTGCGTCACGGACGGCGTCACAGAGCGCCGTGAGGGCACCCGAATGCTGGGCGACGACGGCCTGACGGACGTCCTCAAGACCTGCACAGGCCTGACAGCAGGCGCGGTGGCCGCCCGCATCATGCGCGCGGTCGAACGCTTCGCCTCCGACGCCCCGTCCGACGACATGGCGATCCTCGCGATGCGCGTGCCGGGCCTGCAGAAGAACTGACGGCAGACATGAAAAAGGCCCCGCCCAATTGGGCGGGGCCTTCTGCGCGGAGCCCCCCAACGGAATCGAACCGTTGACCTTCTCCTTACCATGGAGACGCTCTACCGACTGAGCTAGGGGGGCCAGCTGCTTTTCGAGGTCTCCCTCGCGGCAACGAAATAGATCATACCCCGAACATCCCCGTGCTCCCAACTACGCCCGCACGATCAGAACGCGGGCTGCAACAGCCCTCCGAGCGAGTTGCACGCGGACACGATCCGCTGCATGTCCCGCTTGGTCAACGAGGCGTCCACGGGCAGCGCCAGAGTCTCGTCGACGGCCAACTCGGTCTCGGGCAGCGACACACAACGCCGGAACGCGGGCATGCGATGCACCGGCGCCTTGACGGGCACCCGGCAGTCAACTCCCCTGGCCCGCAAGGCCCGAGCGAAGGCGTCCCGATCGGGTCGCCCGTTGCCGGGCACCCGCACGACGTACTGCTGATAGGTGTGCCCGTCCCCGTCGTCGGGCGTCCGCACACCTCTCAACTTGAGATCGAGAAACACCGCACGCTGCCGCCGCTGAGCGATCTCGTCGTACGGCGCCTCGGACTCCCCGTGCTGCAACACCAGAAGCCCGTACCGCTGCCCGACCTCAAGCATCCGCCCCATGTCGGCCGGCCGCCCGAAGCGGTGTACGACAACGACCGCCGCTGTCCGAGGAGTTGTGGCCGCCTCGACAGCTGACGCATAGAGGCAGTACGTCCCCGGATCTATGTCGGCGAACACCGGCAGCCCACCGGCCTGGATCACGGCCTCGGCGACTTCCACGTTCCCGAAGGCCGGCACGACGACCTCGTCACCGACTCCGACGCCGGCGGCCCTGAGCATTGCAGCAGTACCCATGCTCTGGATGTTGGTCGCGCGACGTGAACGTCAAGTGACACACAACAAAAAAGGGTTGGACCCCGAACCGAAGTTCAGGATCCAACCCTTTCAATATTTGTTCGGCGGTGTCCTACTCTCCCACAGGGTCCCCCCTGCAGTACCATCGGCGCTGTAAGGCTTAGCTTCCGGGTTCGGAATGTAACCGGGCGTTTCCCTCACGCT
>NZ_JBSFMT010000024.1:0-135288 GCF_053599695.1 Streptomyces sp. NPDC000878
ACCCCCAAAAACCCGGTGGGGTGGGGGGGGGGGGGGGGCGGGGGGGGGGGGGGTAAGAGACGGGCTCAGCGCGCTCGTCCTCAAACGCCGGACGGGCTGGAGGGTGCCGGCCGGGGATGGATGGGTGCCGGTGAACTGGCGGGTGCGTTGAGACGCCTCGACCCCCGCTGATCAGTTGGCAGCAAACGGGTGGGTGGGCGGGAAACACGGCCTGGGAGAGGCGGTCGGGTGACCCCGCCGCGCGGCTAACCCCGGGACACCTGACCCCCGCGTTCTCCTGATCGCATGATGAGCAGAAACATCACACACCGGTGCCTGGCCGTGGCCCTCCTCGCGCTGACCGCCCTCCCCGCGCTCCCCACCCCCACCGCCCTCGCCGAGTCACCGCCCCCACCCTCCCCCGGCCCCATGGGCGACCTCGTCCCCGGCGTACGCCCCGCACCCTCCCAGCCCTGGACCTTCGACACCCCGGACCAGGTGCTCGCCCCGCAGGTGTACACCCCGACGGAGAAAGAGGACGCCGTCGAACCGGCCGACGCCGCGCAGGGGACGTACGACCTCATCGAGTACGTACCGCTCAACGACGCCGCCCGCAAAGTGGCCTGCTCCAAGCTCACCGGGCCCTACCAGCGACAGGTCGAGTACTGGCTGAAGCTGAAGGTGGACGGGAAGCAGTCCGCCGCCGACTGCCGGGCCATCCGCGCGTTCCAGGTCAAGTACAAGATCAAGCCCGCCATCGGGTTCGCGGGGCCCGTCACCTGGTCCCGTATGCAGTTGCTGTCCGCGCGGAAGAATCCGAACGCCGCCGGCAAGTGCCCCGTACGGACCTACCGCGTCGCCTGTGTCGACCTCGGGCGCCAGCTGACCTGGGTGCAGAAGGGGAAGAAGGTCGTCTACGCGCCCGTGCCCGTCCGGACAGGGCGGGCCGGATACGCGACCCGGGGCGGCTGGCACAAGGTGTACTGGAAGCACAAGAACCACCACTCGACCCTCTACGACACCCCTATGCCCTACTCCCAGTTCTTCAGCGGCGGCCAGGCCTTCCACGCCGTCTACGGCAGCATCTACACCACCGTCGGCTCCATGGGCTGCGTCAACATGCGGCTCGCCGACGCACGGAAACTGTGGAGCGTGCTGAAGACGGGCGACCGGGTGTACGTGTGGGGACGGCGGGCCGCGGGGTAGCCGAGAGAATGGTCAAGAGTCCCTCTGAGACACTGGGGGCGCCATGAGCATGAGTGAGACAGCAGCCCCGCCCACCGCAGCCCTGCGTGCCCGCGCCGAGATCGATCTGGGCGCCCTGCGGGCCAACGTACGGACCCTGCGTGCCCGCGCGCGCGGCGCGGCCCTGATGGCCGTCGTCAAGGCCGACGCGTACGGCCACGGCGCGCTCCGGTGCGCCCGGGCGGCCGTCGAGGCGGGCGCCGACTGGCTCGGCACCGCCACCCCCGAGGAGGCGCTCGCCCTGCGGCAGCCGGACTCCGGGATCTCCCGCGACGTCCGGATCATGTGCTGGCTCTGGACGCCCGGCGGGCCCTGGCAGGCCGCCATCGAGGCCGACATCGACGTGTCGGTGGGCGGGATGTGGGCCCTGCGGGAGGTTGTTGAAGCTGCCTCTGCCGCTCATCGGCCCGCTCGCGTCCAGCTCAAGGCCGACACCGGGCTCGGGCGCGGCGGCTGTCAGCCGGGGGACGACTGGTGCGCGCTCGTCGCCGCGGCCCTGCGCGCCGAGCGGGACGGGCTGATCCGGGTCACCGGGCTCTGGTCCCATCTCGCCTGCGCCGACGAACCCGACCACCCCTCCATCGGCGCCCAGCTCACCCGCTTCCACGACATGGTCGCGTACGCCGAACGGCACGGACTGCGGCCCGAGGTACGGCATCTCGCCAACTCGCCCGCCGTGCTCAGTCGTCCGGACACCCACTTCGACCTCGTACGGACGGGGGTGGCTGTGTACGGGATCTCGCCGAGCCCCGAGATCGGGACCTCCGCCGACCTCGGCCTGCGCCCCGTGATGACGCTGGCCGCCTCGCTCGCGCTGGTCAAGCACGTACCGGGCGGCCACGGCGTCAGCTACGGACACCACTACGTCACCCCCGGCGCCACCACCCTCGGTCTCGTCCCCGTCGGCTACGCGGACGGCATCCCGCGTCACGCCTCCGGCACCGGTCCCGTACTGATCGGCGGCAAGTGGCGGACCGTGGCCGGGCGGGTCGCCATGGACCAGTTCGTCGTCGATCTGGGGGGAGACGAGCCCGAGGCGGGCGCGGAGGTCCTTCTCTTCGGGCCCGGTGACCGCGGTGAGCCCACCGCCGAGGACTGGGCGCAGGCGGCCGGGACGATCGCGTACGAAATCGTCACCCGCATCGGAACCCGGGTACCGCGCGTCTACGTGAATGAGCAACAAGAGGGGTAGGCGCTGGAGAGTTTCTTCGGCCGAAGGCACGAGTAACCCCGGCCACTCCAGCAAGCCCAACAAGTTCAGCAAGCCCAGCAACTTCAGTGACAGTTCCAGAATTCCAGCGAGGAGCGGTACGTGAGCGAGAGCAGTGCGGAGGTCGTCGCGAGCGCCGCCACGGCGGCCGTGGCCTCCGTCACGGGGGCGTCGGCCGGCAACTGGCGCCGGGCGACCGGCATCGTGGGCGTCGCCATAGGAGTGGTGGCCGCCGGTGCCGCCGCGGGCGTCGCCGTCGAGCGGATGACCGTGGGGCGCGGCATGCGCCAGCGGGCGCGGCTCGCGCTCGACTCGGCGGGCCCGTACGGCGCGCTGCGCGGCACCCCGGGCAAGGCGTACGCCGACGACGGCACGGAGCTGTACTACGAGGTCGACGACGTCGACCCGGCGGCGGCACCCGCCCTCACCCCGCGCCGGCGCCGCCTCTTCGGACGCAAGGCCCCGGCCCCCGTCACCGTCGTCTTCAGCCACGGCTACTGCCTCAACCAGGACTCCTGGCACTTCCAGCGGGCCGCCCTGCGCGGGGTCGTGCGGAGTGTCTACTGGGACCAGCGCAGCCATGGCCGGTCCGGGCGCGGCACCGCCCAGGTCGAGGACGGGGTGCCCGTCTCCATCGACCAGCTCGGGCAGGACCTGAAGGCCGTGCTCGACGCCGCCGTGCCGGGGGGGCCGATCGTGCTCGTCGGGCACTCCATGGGCGGGATGACCGTCATGGCCTTCGCCGACCAGTACCCGGACGTCGTACGGGAACGGGTCGTCGCGGTCGCCTTCGTCGGTACGTCGTCGGGGCGGCTCGGCGAGGTGAACTTCGGGCTGCCCGTCGCGGGCGTGAACGCCGTACGGCGGGTGCTGCCCGGCGTACTGAAGGCGCTGGGGCAGCAGGCCGAGTGGGTGGAGCGGGGACGGCGGGCCACCGCCGATCTCTTCGCGGGGATCATCAAGCGGTACTCGTTCTCGTCGCGGGACGTCGACCCCGCCGTCGCCCGGTTCGCCGAGCGGATGATCGAGGGCACGCCCATCGATGTCGTCGCCGAGTTCTACCCGGCCTTCACCGAGCACGACAAGACCGAGGCCCTCGGCCACTTCAAGGATCTGCCCGTGCTGGTGCTGGCCGGGGTCGGGGACCTCGTCACGCCCAGCGAGCACAGCGAGGCCATGGCCGACCTGCTGCCGGACGCCGAGCTGGTGCTCGTGCCGGACGCCGGGCACCTGGTGATGCTGGAGCACCCGGAGGTCGTCACCGACCGGCTCGCCGACCTGCTCACCCGCGCGGGTGCCGTGCCGGCAGGGGCTACCGTTTCCGGTTATGGAAGCACCAGCGGCAGCGCACAACCAGGCTGAGTCCCCCTTGTCCGCCTCCTTGTCCTCCCCGGACCCTCAGTCCTTCGAACTCGTCGTCGACTCGCCCGACGAGATGCGGGAGTTGGGTCTCCGGCTCGCCAAGCTCCTCCGGGCCGGCGACCTGGTGATGCTCACCGGTGAGCTGGGCGCGGGCAAGACGACGCTGACGCGCGGGCTCGGCGAGGGGCTCGGGGTCCGGGGTGCCGTCACCTCGCCCACCTTCGTGATCGCCCGCGTCCACCCCTCCCTCGGCGACGGTCCGCCGCTCGTCCACGTGGACGCGTACCGGCTGGGCGGCGGTCTCGACGACATGGAGGACCTCGACCTCGACGTCTCGCTGCCCGAGTCGGTCATCGTGGTGGAGTGGGGCGAGGGCAAGGTCGAGGAGCTGACCGACGACCGGCTCCATCTCCTCATCCACCGGGCTGTCGGCGACACCACCGACGAGGTACGGCACGTCACCCTCACGGGGGTGGGGGAGCGGTGGGCGTCGGTTGACCTGAGCGCCGTATGAACGTCGGCGCGAACGGTGGTGGGAACGTCGGCGTGAACGTTTGCGTGAATGTTCCGACAATCGGTCGGCAAGATGTTGCGTTCGGGGTCTTGTGCGTGGTCACATGGTATCCAGTCCGTGGTTAGGTTTACCTAACTACGTCCGCCCCCGGGCCTCAGGAGGCGTCCATGTCGGCTACCGAGAGCACGCCGCCCGCGTCGAAGCGGTTTGCGGTGCCTGGGGTGTCCATGCGTGAGCTGTTGGCTGCGGGGGTGGCTGCTCGGGCCGTCTCCACGCCTCCGCGTGTTCCCGATGTGCCGCCGGTTCAGGAACGGCCCAAGGCCGCTTAGGTGCTCGGTTCGCCGCGGCGCCGTCGTGGCTGGTCGCGCCCGCGCGGCGGAGCCGCATATCGATACAGCCCCGCGCCCCTGAAAACAGCTCCTCGCGCCCCTGAAATAACGGGGACCCGAGTCAGTGGATTACTACGACCCTTTCTCCGATCGTT
This sequence comes from Streptomyces sp. NPDC000878, assembly GCF_053599695.1. Taxonomy (NCBI): domain Bacteria; kingdom Bacillati; phylum Actinomycetota; class Actinomycetes; order Kitasatosporales; family Streptomycetaceae; genus Streptomyces; species Streptomyces sp. NPDC000878. The sequence goes on from NZ_JBSFMT010000024.1 coordinate 4,795, forward strand.
GCGAACTCCCACATCGCCGTTCCGTCCGGGCGGGTTTCCCGGATGCCGCCTGTGCGGGCCTCCGGGTCCAGTTCCGGTTGGGGGGCCGTGGTGTCCACCGCCGCGCTGAAGCCGATGGCCACGCCGTCGACGCCCGTGAAGCGGACGACGTGTTCGATCGGGATGCCGTCCGTGCCCGTGATCGAGTTCGAGCGGGACGTGACGAGGTAGCTGCCCGGCGCCGGGTCGACCGTGCCCGGCGTGACGGTGAAGGTGCGGAGCACCCTGCCGTTCGTGCCGACGATCCACACCCGGTCGTCGTCCAGGGAGTACACGACCCGCTTGCCCTTGCCGGTGCCGCCCGGCAGGGCGTCGGGGTGCCGGGTGTCCCGGGGGACCTTGGAGGTCGTCACCGGTGTTGAAGAGGACAGGCGCTCGGTGCCGGGACGTTGCGGGGCGGTCGCGGAGGCCTGGTAGGTGAGGAAGCCGACCGTGGCGAGGGCCGCCACGGTGAGCCCGCCCACGAATCCCGAGCTGCTCCTGGTCACCGGCGCCCACCTCTTCGTCTCGTACGTCCCGTTTTGTGGCGACGGTAGCAGCAGCCGTACCGCCGACCGGGGCGGCCGTACGCGGGGCGCGGGCGCCGTAGGCTGTTCGCGTGCTCTTGCTCGCTCTGGATACCGCCACCCCGGCCGTCACGGTCGCCCTGCACGACGGGACGGCCGTCGTCGCCGCGTCGAGCCAGGTCGACGCGCGGCGGCACGGGGAACTGCTGCTGCCCGCCGTCGACCGGGTCCTCGCCGAGGCGGGCACGGGCCTCGACGCCGTCACCGGCGTCGTCGTCGGCATCGGCCCCGGCCCCTACACCGGGCTGCGCGTCGGCCTGATGACCGCCGACACCTTCGGTCTCGCGCTCGGCGTCCCCGTACACGGCGTCTGCACGCTCGACGGCCTCGCGTACGCCGCCGAGGTCAAGGACGGCCCCTTCGTCGTGGCGACCGACGCCCGCCGCAAGGAGGTCTATTGGGCCCGCTACAGCGACTCCCGTACGAGGGTCACGGAGCCGTCCGTGGACCGGCCCGCGGACATCGCCGACCAGGTCGCGGGCCTGCCCGCCGTCGGCGCGGGCGCCCTGCTCTACCCGGAGACCTTCCTGGACGCGCACGGGCCCGAGCACGTCTCCGCCGCGGCCCTCGCCGCCCTGGCCGCCGAACGGCTGGCGGCGGGCGTCGAACTCCCCGCCCCCAGACCCCTCTACCTGCGCCGCCCCGACGCCCAGGTCCCCAAGAACTACAAGGTGGTCACCCCCAAGTGACGACTGCTGTGCTGCGCGAGATGCGCTGGTGGGACATCGAGCCCGTACTGGAACTGGAGAAGGACCTCTTCCCCGAGGACGCCTGGTCCCGGGGCATGTTCTGGTCCGACCTCGCCCACGCGCGGGGACCGGAGGCGACCCGGCGGTACTTCGTCGCGGAGGACGAGGGGGCGGACGGGAGCAGGCGGATCATCGGGTACGCGGGGCTCGCCACCGCCGGTACCGAATCCGACAGCGGCTCCGCCACGGGCGCCGACGTACAGACGATCGCCGTCGCCCGTGAGCACTGGGGCACCGGGCTCGGTGCCGTGCTGCTGACCGAGCTGCTGCGGGCGGCGACCGCGTTCGAGTGCGCCGAGGTCATGCTGGAGTGCCGGGTGGACAACGTACGCGCGCAGAAGCTGTACGAGCGGTTCGGCTTCGAGCCCATCGGGTTCCGGCGCGGCTACTACCAGCCGGGGAACGTCGACGCCCTGGTGATGCGCCTGCGTGATCCGTCGGCGGCAGTCCCTTCAGCCCCTTCAGCACAAGGAACCGAGAGCAATGGCTGACTCCAAGGACGTCCCGCTGGTCCTCGGCATCGAGACCTCCTGTGACGAGACCGGCGTCGGCATCGTCCGGGGAACCACGCTCCTCGCGGACGCCATCGCGTCCAGCGTCGACGAGCACGCCCGGTTCGGCGGTGTCGTGCCCGAGGTCGCCTCCCGCGCACACCTGGAGGCGATGGTGCCGACCATCGAGCGGGCGCTGAAGGAGGCGGGGGTCAGCGCGAAGGACCTCGACGGCATCGCCGTCACGGCCGGTCCCGGGCTCGCGGGCGCCCTGCTGGTCGGGGTCTCGGCGGCGAAGGCGTACGCGTATGCGCTGGGCAAGCCCTTGTACGGGGTGAACCACCTCGCCTCCCACATCTGCGTCGACCAGCTGGAGCACGGGCCGCTGCCCGAGCCGACGATGGCCCTGCTGGTGTCCGGCGGCCACTCCTCCCTCCTCCTCTCCTCGGACATCACGTCCGACGTACGGCCGATGGGCGCGACCATCGACGACGCGGCCGGCGAGGCCTTCGACAAGATCGCGCGGGTGCTGAACCTGGGCTTCCCCGGCGGTCCGGTCATCGACCGGTACGCGCGGGAGGGCGACCCGAAGGCCATCGCGTTCCCGCGCGGACTGACCGGGCCGCGTGACCCGGCGTACGACTTCTCCTTCTCCGGGCTCAAGACGGCCGTGGCCCGCTGGATCGAGGCGAAGCGCGCGGCGGGGGAGGACGTGCCGGTGCGTGATGTGGCGGCCTCCTTCCAGGAGGCGGTGGTGGACGTACTGACCCGGAAGGCCGTACGGGCCTGCAAGGACGAGGGTGTCGACCACCTGATGATCGGCGGGGGCGTCGCCGCCAACACGCGGCTGCGCGCACTCGCCCAGGAGCGCTGCGAGGCGGCCGGTATCCGCCTCAGGGTGCCCCGGCCCAAGCTGTGCACGGACAACGGCGCGATGGTGGCCGCGCTGGGCGCCGAGATGGTCGCCCGCAACCGGGCCGCCTCCGACTGGGACCTGTCGGCGGACTCCTCACTGCCGGTGACCGACCCGCACGTACCGGGCCACAGCAACAGCCACAGTCACAGCCACACGCATTCGCACGACCATGTGCACGAGGTGAGCAAGGGGAACCTGTACACGTGACCGTCGTGCTGATGTGGGAGGCCCGGGCCGTCGAGGGGCGCGGGGCCGAACTCCTCGCCTGGGCACGGGCGCAGGCGCTGGCGGCGACCCCGGTGCGCCGGGAGACCCTCCGCGCTCCGCAGGACCGCGTCCTCGTCATCACGTGGTGGGACGCGGAGTACGACGCCGACCTGCCCGAACTCCCCGAGCCGGACGGGGAGTTGGTGACGCGGGCGGTGCACCGCTGGCGGTTCGAGTCGGTGGACGCGCGGTCCACGTTCGCGCAGTAGCGGGCGTTCGCCGACGCCGCTCTCCCCCTTCCCGGGGCCCCACCCGTACCGGATCAGAATTTTCCCGCATCCCCTTCAACCTTTCCGCCCCGAACACGCTCAAGAACAGGTGAGGGCGATACCTGTGAGGCGTGTGAGGGGCGTGATGTGTATGAGGCACGTGAACCAAGCAACAGCCACGGCCGTACGCATGACGGGAAACGGGAGCGGGAGGGTGGATGTCGGCGACGGTCCGGCAGCGGGACTTCGAGGAGTACGCGCGGGCGGGCCGGCAGCGCCTGTACCGGACGGCGTATCTGCTCTGCGGCGACCGCGAGCACGCTCGCGACCTGGTGCAGTCCACGCTGGCCCGCCTCTTCCAGCACTGGCACCGGGCGAGCCGGGCCGACCACCTCGACGCCTACGCCCGTACCGTCCTGACCCGGCTGTTCCTGCACGAGCGCCGACGCCGGCTGCGTGACCTGCTCGCCCACGCCCGCCCCGACCCCGCGCCCGCCGCGCCCAGACCCGAGCTGCGCGTCACGCTCATGGCGGCGCTCGGTGAACTCCCGCCCCGGGCAAGGGCGATGGTCGTCCTGCGCTACTGGGAGGACCTGAGCGTGTCGGAGGTGGCCGCGCAGCTGCGGTGCAGCGAGTCCACCGTCAAGAGCCAGTGCTCCCGCTCCCTGACCCGGCTGCGCGCGGAGCTGGGCGACGCCCATGTGTACACCGCCGAGTACTGAACACCCGAACACCTCAGTGCTGAGAGGAACTTCCGTGCACGAGACGCCCCCCGGCCGCCCGCACGGGCCCGAGCCGGACGCCGGGCCCGACGACGCGCTCGTCGGGGAGCTGAGGGAACTGATGGAGCGGGCCGCCGCCGGCCTCGCGCCGCTGCCCGATCTGACGCAGGAGGCGGTACGGCTGGGCGGGCGCCGTCGGATCCGGGCGCGGCTCGCCGTGGTCGGCGCGGTCGCCGGGGTCCTCGCGGCCGGGGGCATCGGCTCGGCCGCACTCGGCGGCCTGGGCAGCGCCGCGTCGCAGCCGGTCGGCCCGGCGGTCGCACCGCCCACCGCGACCCGGCCGCCGGCCGTGCCGACCCCCGTCCCCGCCCCCTCCATGCCCATGCCCATGCCCGCGTCCGCGACGCCATCGGTGTCCGTGCCCACGGGCACGACGGAGGCCCTCGGCCGGGCAGAGGTGGCGGCGGCACTGACCGTGGCGCTCGGCGACCTGATCGGGACCGTCTCCCCGGACGGCGTCGACCTCTTCGCCGGCCGGATCGACGGGCACACCTTCCCGGTGACGTTCCAGGTCATCCAGGGGGCGGACGCCCTCGGCGAGTGCCCGGACCCGCCCGACCAGGCGGTGACCTGCCGTACGGCATGGCTGTCCGGCCGGATCGAGGCGAGGCTCCTCGTCACGGGCGCCGACCTGCCGGGCGGCGAGTCCCTCGGCATCAGTTACCGCTACCTGGAAAGCACCGTGAAGCTGACCGTCGGCTCGGACACCGACGCCGGGGTCTCCCCGCCCGTCACCGCGGACCAGCTGGTGGTCGCGGCGGGCAGCGAGGCCATGCTGGCCGCAGTGAAGTACGAGCTGAAGTACGCGGCGAGATACGCGGAGAAGGCGGAGGCGAACTCCTCGGGCGAGGCGTCCGGCTCCCCGTCCTTCCCGGCCCCGGACGCCACGACCGAACCCTCCACCGCCGAGCCCTCTCTGGCAGGCGACCCGAACGACACCGACAGCGCGAGCGAGACAGGCGGTTCCTCCCGATGAGTGAGCAACGACGTGCAGCGGACGGTCCGCGCGGCCGGGTCGCCTTACGGCGGCAACGCAAGCAGCGGGTCCGGCTCGGCGCGATCGGCGCCACGGTCTGTCTCGCCGCGCTCGGTACGGCGGCGGTGCCGCTGCTCCTGCCCCGGCTGCTGCCGGACAACGCGTCGCAGGCCGGTTCCCCGGAGGCGGTCCGGACGACCACCGAGCCCACCCCGGACCCGGGAACGTCCGCGACGAAGGGTGCCACGAGTTCGCCCCCCGACGACTCCACCGTCGCCGGGTCCCCCGACCCCTCCGAGTCCCCGGCCGCCAGCGGTACTTCGGGGTCCGGGAAAGGCTCCGGGACCGGCTCCGGAAAGGGCTCCTCCTCGACGCCCGCCATCCCCGCCTCCGGCCCCGGCACCTTCGACACGGCCCCGGTCACCGTCACCGGGCCCGCCTCCGGTACGCCCTTCCGCGTCCAGGTCGAGGACGGCGCCGGCGTCGACCCGACGGACGCGGCCCGCCAGATCGGCGCCATCCTCAACGACCGGCGCGGCTGGGGGCAGGCGGGCGCCACCTTCCGCCAAGTCACCGGCGCGGAGGCCGAGTTGACGTTCAAGGTCGCCACCGCGAGCACCACGGACAAGCTGTGCAACGTCCAGCAGCCGCAACACATCGGCGAGGTCAACTGCCGGGCCGGCGTCAACGTGGTCATCAACCTCAAGCGCTGGCAGCTCGGTTCCCCCGAGTTCGACGGTCCGGCGACCGAGTACCGCGCCCTGATCGTCAACCACGAGGTCGGCCACTGGCTGGGCCGAGGCCATCTGACCTGCCCGGGCGCCGGCCAACCCGCGCCCGCGATGATGCAGCAGATCGACGGCCTCAAGGGCTGCGTGTCGAACGCCTGGCCGTACGACACACAGGGCCGCTACCTGGACGGCCCCGCTGTGCCGTAGCGGAGGAGAGAGGGGACCGGCCCGCTAAGGGCCGACCTCCGTCTCGCACCGCAGCCGCCGCTCCGCCCCCAACTCCCTTACCGCGCCCACCAGCCGCACCCGGGCCGTATGCCGCACCTCCGCACTCGACGCCCCCAACCGCAGCTCCAGCGCCCCCGGTTCGACGACCCGACGCCCCGCGCGATCCGTGAACGCCGAGAGATCCGCGTGGAACCAGAACGTCACCCGGCGCGCGGCCCCCGACGCCAACTCCAGCCGCTGGTAACCGATCAGCCGGACATCGGGCCGGGTCACCGAGGCCACCGGATCGTGCAGATACAGCTGCACGACCTCGGCCCCGGCCCGCGCCCCCGTGTTCCGGACGGTCACCGACACCTCGTAGGACCCGTCCGTCCCGATCTCCGTCTCACCTGTCTCCTCTCCCGCGAAGTCCTCCCAGGCGAACGAGGTGTACGACAGCCCGTGCCCGAAGGGATACAGCGGCGTCGGGTCCAGGCTGCTGACCTCGCCCGCGAGCCCCAGCGGCGGCTGGAGATACGTCCACGGCTGGCCCCCGCGCTCCCTCGGCACGCTCACTGGCAGCCGTCCCGACGGGGTGACGCGGCCCGACAGCACTCCCGCGACCGCCGGGCCGCCCTCCTCCCCGGGGAAGAACGCCTGCACCACCGAAGCCAGTTGACCGTGCCAGCGCCCCAGCGCGTACGGCCGTCCGGTGAGCAGCACGAGCACCACCGGAACCCCCGTCGACACGAGCGCGTCCAGCAACTCGGCCTGTACGCCCGGCAGTTGCAGGTCGGCGACATCGCAGCCCTCGCCCGAGGTGCCCCGCCCGAACAGTCCCGCCCGGTCGCCCAGCACCGCCACGCACACATCCGCCTCGGCGGTCCGCGCCACCGCCTCCTCGAAGCCCGAGGTGTCCGGCCCCGAGGTGTCGCAGCCCTCCGCGAACGTCACCTTGGCGTCCGGGAGTTCGGTGCGCAGGGACTCCAGGAGGGTCGGGATGTCGAGCCCCACCGGGATCTCCGGATGGCTGGGCAGGACGTGCGAGGGGAAGGAGTAGCAGCCCAGCATGGCCAGCGCGTCCGCAGCCCTCGGCCCGACGACCGCGATCCGCGTGTCCGGGGCGAGGGGGAGCAGCCCGCCCGGGTTGTCCAGCAGTACCACCGACTCCTCGGCGATGCGCCGGGCCAGCGCCCTGTTCCCGGCCGAGTCCAGGTCGATCGGCCTGCCGTCCGGCTCGGGCCGCCAGTCCTCGTCCAGCAGCCCCAGCTCGCACTTCTGCGCCAGCACCCGCCGCGCCGCCCGGTCCACCAGCGACTCCGGCACGTCTCCCGCCCGTACGGCCGTCACGAGCGCGTCGCCGTAACTCCGGATCGTCGGCAGCTCGACATCGATGCCGGCCGCCAGGGCGACATGGGCGGCCTCGGCCGGCGTACCCGCGACCCGGTGCAGGGTCTCCAGGAAGCCGATGCCGAAGTAGTCCGAGACGACCGTGCCCGTGAACCCCCAGTCCTCGCGCAGGAGTTGGGTGAGCAGCTGCGGGTCGGCGGAGGCCGGGACGCCGTCCGTCTCGTTGTAGGCGGCCATCACCGAACGTGCCCCGCCCTCGCGCAGCGCCATCTCGAACGGGGGGAGTGTCACGTCCGCGAACTCCCGCACCCCCGCCCGGACGGGAGCGAGATTGCGGGCGCCGACGGAGGACGCGTACCCGGCGAAGTGTTTGAGCGTGGCGATGATCCCAGCCGACTCAAGCCCCCGCACGTACGCCGACCCGATCGTCCCCACCAGATACGGGTCCTCGCCGATCGTCTCCTCCACCCGGCCCCAGCGCGGATCCCGTACGACGTCCAGGACCGGGGCGAGGCCCTGGTGGACGCCGACCGAGGCGAGGTCGCGGCCGATGCGGGCGGCCATCTCCTCCACCAGCTCGGGGTGGAAGGTGGCGCCCCAGGCGAGCGGGACCGGGTACGCCGTCGCCTGCCAGGCCGTGAAGCCCGCCAGGCACTCCTCGTGGGCCAGCGCCGGGATGCCGAAGCGGCCCGCCTCCGCTATCCGGCGCTGGGCGCGGGCCAGTGCCTGCGCGCCCAGCGCCGGGTCCACGGGGGCCGTACCGAAGGGGCGGGTGAGCTGGCCCAGGCCTCGGGTGATCAGCTCGTCCCACTGGTAGTCGGCGGTCATGTCGTGCTGGTGCGGGGCGACGCCGTGGCCGTCGGTCGAGGCGCCCACCCAGACGCCGTACAGCTGGGCGGTCTTCTCCTCCAGGGTCATCCGGGAGAGCAGGTCGTCGACGCGGGCGTCGGCGGACAGGGCGCGGTCACGCCAGGGGGCGGTCGTCATGAAACTCCTGTCAGAGTCTGCGAGTTGACGGGGTGCGTCTGCACCGGCCGCATCGTCGGTGCCGCTCATTTGCCGCCCATGCCCATCAGGCCGCCGATCAGCGCGCGCCGGGCCACCAGGTAGACGGCGAAGATCGGGATGCCGGAGAGGACGACCGACGCGAGCAGGGCGGGGATGTTCACGCCGAACTGGCTCACGTAGTTGAAGAGGCCGAGGGTGAGGACGCGGGGTTCGTCGGACTGGGTGAAGATCAGGGGGAAGAGGAAGCCGTTCCAGGCTTGCAGGGCCGCGTAGATCACGACGGTGCTGATACCGCCCTTGGCCAGCGGGATCGTCAGCTGGAACAGCATGCGCAGGGGAGAGGCGCCGTCGAGGGCCATCGCCTCGTACAGGTCCTCCGAGATGTCCCGCAGGGTGCCGGTGAGGACCAGGACGGAGACCGGCATCGCGAAGGCCGCCGTCGGCAGGATCACCGCCAACAGGCTGTCGTACAGGTCGAGTTTGGCGATGAGGAGGTAGAGGGGGACCACGACCGCCTGGGCCGGGATGGCCACCCCGAGCAGGAACAGCCGGAAGGCCGCGCCCGACCAGCGGGTGCGGGTGCGCACGGCGACGTACGCGAGCGGGACGCAGAGCCCGAGGACGATGCCGACGACCGTGACCGCGACGATCACCGTGTTGCTGAGCAGATGCCCGAAGCCCGAGTTGAGGACGGTGTTGTAGTTGTCGAGGGTCGGATCGGTGGGCGGTTTCAGGGGGTTGCCGGTGAGGGACTTGTCCTGGCTCGTGAGCGAGGCCGACAGCATGGCGTAGATCGGGACGAGGACGATCACCAGCCAGACGGCCGACCCCAGACCCGAGAGCGGATTGGCGCGCCTGGTCCAGTGCCGGCGACGACGACGGCTGTTCGGCTGAGGTCGCTCAGGGCGCTCGTCGGTGGCCGCCGGACGGGGAAGCGTGTCGTGTGACACTCCGTCACATCCCTTCACGCGTACTGCGCATGCCGCCGAAACCGGTCAGCCGGACGAGCAGCAGGGACAGCCCGGTGGCGGCCAGCACGAGGGCGGACGCGATGGCGCTCGCGTAGCCGAAGTCGTACGTCTTGAAGCCCGCCTCGTACATCAGGTACGGCAGGATCGCCGTGTCCGTGCCAGGCCCGCCCTTCGTCAGGATGAGCACCGTCTCGAAGTACGTCAGCGAACCGACGACGATCAGCACGGTGGACGTCGTGATCGTGTGCCGCAGCTGCGGGAGCGTGATCGAGAAGAACTGGCGGTAGCGGCCCGCCCCGTCAATTGCCGCGGCCTGGTACAGGACTTGGGGGATCTGGCGGGCCCCGCCCTGGTAGATCAGCGTGTGGAACGGGATGAACTGCCAGCCGCCGACGAACACGATCGCGAGGAACGCGCCGCTGGACGAGCCGAGCGTGTCCTTCTGGATGATTCCGAAGTTCGGGTCGAGCAGGGCGTAGAAGAGCACCGAGATGGCGGTCGAGGAGAGCAGGAACGGCACGAAGAAGATCGCCGAGAGGACGGCCCGGTTGCGCTGCCGGCCCGCCGCCCACACCCCGAGGAGCAGCGCCACGACCGTCTGGAACGCCCAACTCGCCGCCGTCAGAAGGACGGTGAGGATGAGGGACTGGGTCAGGCGTGGATCGTCCAGCAGCTTCTGCCAGTTGGCGAGACCGACCGGCTTGGGGTCGCCGAGGCCGTCCCACTTGGTGAAGGAGAGATAGAAGGCCAGGGCCATCGGGACGATCGCGAAGAAGGTGAAGAAGAGCACCGCGGGCAGCGCCCAGACGGCACTTGGCCGCCCGGCCCGCACCTTGCCTCGCTTGGGGGACGCCACGGCCGGGTCCGTGACGCTCACTTCAACCCCTTGCACGCCGACACGAACTGACTCGGCGACGACTTGCCCGTGAACAGCTTCCCGATCTCCGTGTGCATCTTCGTGCCCAGCTCGTCGCCGAGCGCCTGGTCCCAGGAGAGCGTGAACGCCGGTGCCTGCTCGACCATGTCGTACTGGAACTTGGCGTACTCGGGGTTGGGCGCGGAGGACAGCAGCGCCGCCGCGTTGGAGGTGGTCGGTACGTCGCCGAGGGCGACCAGGTCCTTCGCGTACGCCTCGGACGCGCAGTCCTTGAGGAACGCGATCGCCGCGTCCTTGTTCTGCGTACGGGGGTTGATGGACCAGTAGTTGGTGGGGTTCCCGACGACGTTGCGGACGTCGCCGACGCCGTCCTCGATCTCCGGGAAGGCCGCCCAGCCCAGGTTGGACTTGGCGAAGTCGGGGAACTTGCCGAGCTGCGTCGAGTACTCCCACGAGCCCATCAGATGCATCGCCGCCTTGCCCTTGGCGAAGACGGCCGGGGCGCCGCCGTTGACGTACGACACCGAGGTGAACTTGGAGCCGAAGGCGCCGTCGTCGATGAGTTCCTTCACCATCTCGGCGGCCTTCAGGACCGCCGGGTCGCCCCAGCCCTCGGCGTCGCCGTCCTGGATGCGCTTGAAGACCTTGGGCCCGCCGATCCGGTCGACCAGGTATTCCAGCCACATCAGCTCGGGCCAGACGTCGGAGCCGCCGAGGGCGAACGGCGTGATCTTCGCCTTCTTCAGCTTGGTGTTGATGTCGAGCAACTCGTCCCAGGTGGTGGGCGGTTGGAGCTTCTGCTCGGCGAAGACGGACTTGTTGTAGAAGAGGATCACCGGCTGCATCCCGCGCATCGGTATGCCGTAGTGGCGGCCCTTGAGATCCCCGGCGGCGAGCACGGAGGGCAGGAAGCCGTTCTTGAGCACCGGGTCGTTCTCGATGATGTCGGTCAGGTCGACGACCTTGTCGGCCGCCTGGTACGCCTTGATCGAGCCGCCGCCCCAGTTGAAGAAGACGTCCGGGGCACTGGGCGACCCCATCGCCGTACGCAGCTTGGGCAGATAGTCCGAGCCCGGGATCTTCTCCAGCTTGACCTTGCCCTTGGCCGTCTTGCTGGCAGCGGACTTGTTGAACCGGTCGACGGCCGCCTGCTGCACCTTCACGGCGTCGTCCCCGTACACGAACGCGGTGATGGTCCCCCCGCCCCCGCCCGAACCCTCACCCGAGCCGCACGCGCTCAGCCCGGTGGTGAGCAGGGCGGAGGCACCGGCGCCGAGCACCCAGCGCCGGCTGAACGCCGTACCGCCGGCACCGATGGCTCCGCCGGTACCGGTGGACCGCCCTCTGTTGGACTCCATGACAGCACCTCTCGCGAATGTTCTGACCGAAACCTGACTGAGTCTCTGCACGAATCTTTCGGATGGTACGTCGAATGTTCCGGGAACTTATGGTGGGACAGGGGCTTCGTCAAGAGGTCGCGCAGGGATACGATCGCGGCCATGAGACCCTCGAAACCCGCTGAAACGCAGACGACACCGCAGTCCACCCAGACCGCGACGCTCGCCGAGATCGCCCGCGAGGCAGGCGTCTCCGCTCCGACTGTTTCGAAGGTGCTCAACGGCCGCGCCGATGTCGCCCCCGCGACCCGGACCCGCGTCGAGGACCTGCTGCGGGCGTACGGCTACCGCCGCCGCCGAGCCGAGGCGACCCGCTCACCACTCATCGACCTGGTCTTCCACGAGCTGGAGAGCGCGTGGGCGATGGAGGTCATCCGGGGTGTGGAGAACGCGGCGCGGGAGGAGGGCCTGAGTGTCGTCCTCTCCGAGAGCGCGGGCCGCCTCACCCCGGGCCGCACCTGGGCCGACCAGGTCGCGGCCCGCCGCCCGCACGGCGTGATCCTCGTCCTCTCCGGCCTCGACGAGTCCCAGCGGGCGCTGCTGACCAGCCGTTCCATCCCGTTCGTGGTGATGGACCCGGCGGGCGACCCCGGCGACGACGTGCCCTCGGTAGGTGCGACGAACTGGCAGGGCGGCCTGGCAGCCACCCGCCACCTGATCGAACTGGGCCATACCCGCATCGCATCGATCAGCGGCCCGTCCCGGATGATGTGCAGCCGCGCCCGCGTCGACGGCTACCGCGCCGCCCTGGAAACGGCGGGTCTCCCGGTCGACCCCGACCTCCTCAAGGTCGGGGACTTCCACCACGAGACGGGCTACCGCGCCGGCCTCGAACTCCTCCGCTCCCCGAACCGCCCGACCGCCGTCTTCGCCGGCAACGACCTCCAGGCCCTCGGCCTGTACGAGGCCGCCCGCGAACTGGGCCTGCGCATCCCGGAGGACCTCAGCGTCGTTGGCTTCGACGACCTCCCGATCGCCCGCTGGGTCGGCCCCCCACTGACGACGGTCCGCCAGCCCCTGATGGAAATGGCAGAAACGGCGGCGAAGCTGGTCCTGGACCTGGGGAGAGTGGAGGGCACCCCAGGCGCAACAAGGGTGGAACTGGCAACAAGCCTGGTGGTACGCAACAGCACGGCAGCACCGCCGGCTGTCTGAGAGGCGGCGGGGCAGCCTACCTAGGGGCGCGGGGCTGTATTTATTTGCGGCTCCGCCGCGTGGGCGCGACAAGCCACAACGCACCCGCACCCAAAACACAACCCATTGACGCCTAACGCAACTCCCCCCACACTGCCCCGAAGTCAATCGGTACACCAACCGAAACTTTCGGAGGCACCCGCATGAGACCCTCCAGAACAGCCTTAGCCCTCCTCACCGCCGCAGCCACCACCGCCACCCTGCTCCTCGCCGGGACGGCAACCGCCGCAGACCCCCCACTGCGCGACCTCGCCACCGCCAAGAACAAAGTCATCGGCACAGCAGTAACCGGCTCCAAACTCACCGGAACGTACGGCGACACAGCCGGCACCCAGTTCAACTCCCTGACCCCCGGCAACGCCATGAAGTGGGAGTCCGTAGAGCCCACCCGAGGCACCTACAACTGGACCGAGGCCGACCAGATAGTCACCTTCGCCCAGGCCCACAGCCAACAGATCCGCGGCCACACCCTGGTCTGGCACAGCCAGAACCCCACCTGGCTCACGAACGGCACCTGGACCCCCGCCCAGCTCACCACCATCCTCCAGGACCACATCACCACCGAAGTCACCCGCTACAAGGGCCAGTTGGCGGCCTGGGACGTGGTGAACGAGCCCTTCAACGAGGACGGCACGTACCGCTCGACGCTCTGGTCCACCAACCTCGGCACCGACTACATCGCCCAGGCACTGACCTGGGCGAGGGCGGCCGACCCGACGGCGAAGCTCTACATCAACGACTACAACGTCGAGGGCGTCAACGCGAAGAGCACGGCCCTGTACAACCTGGTCAAGTCCCTGAAGGAGCGCGGAGTACCGATCGACGGAGTGGGACTCCAGGCCCACCTGATCCTCGGCCAGTACCCCTCGACCCTCCAGCAGAACATCCAGCGGTTCGCCGATCTGGGCGTGGACGTGGCGATCACGGAACTGGACATCCGTATGCAACTCCCCGCCACGGACGCCAAGTTGACCCAGCAGGCGGCCGACTACAAAGCCGTCATGGACGCGTGCGTGGCCGTGACGAGGTGCGTCGGCGTGACCGTCTGGGGCTTCACGGACTCCGACTCCTGGATCCCGGACGTGTTCGACGGATACGGCGCGGCAACCCCGTACACGGAGTCGTTCACCCCGAAACCGGCGTACTACGCGATCGCCCAGTCACTCGGCGGCACCCCTTCCACCGAGGGCTGCACGGCGACGTACACGGTCCCGAACCAGTGGAACACCGGCTTCACGGGACAGGTGACGATCGCCTGCTCCGCCGGCCGGTCCCTGTCGTCGTGGCGGGTGAGCTGGACGTACGGCGCGGGACAACAGCTCACGCAGGCCTGGAACGCCACCTGCACCCAGTCGGGGACGGCGGTGACCTGCGCGAATGCCTCGTACAACGGGACGGTGCCGAGCGGCGGTTCGGTGAGTTTCGGGTTCAACGGGACATGGAGCGGGAGCAACCCCGTACCAACAGTGACGCTGGGCTGAGAAGTGTGAGATTTTCCGAAGAATGCCGGGCTTGCGCCTCCGCTCGTAATAATTCGGACGTACGTTCCTCCCTGTGATGGGAGAAGAGGAACAGACGTCGGACGACGACGGGGGCGCGGAGAGACAGGCAGCCCGGCAGCCGGGCCGGCGGCCGTCACGCTGGTTGAAGGCCGTCGGTTTCACACTGGCCGGCACCCTGGTGCTCGCCGCCGCAGGCGCGGGGTACGTCTACTGGCACCTGAACCGCAACATCAAGAGCGTCGACATCAACACCGCGCTCGGCGACAACCGCCCGGCCAAGACCCAGTCACTGCCGTCGACGGGCGCGTCCGCCTCGGCGACACCGCTCCCGAGCGAGGCGCTGAACATCCTGGTCCTGGGCTCGGACTCGCGCAGCGGCAAGCGCAACCAGGCGCTCGGCGGCGGCAGCAGCGAGGGCGCGCGGTCCGACACGGCGATGGTCGTCCACCTGGACGCGGGCCGTACGAAGGCGACGATCGTGAGCATCCCGCGCGACACGCTGGTCACGCGCCCGTCCTGCCCCCTGTCGGACGGGGGTTCGACGGAGGAGGCGTACGGGGTCATGTTCAACACGGCGTACTCGGTCGGTGGCCCGGTCTGCGCGGTCAAGACGGTCGAGTCGATGACGAACGTGCGCATGGACCACTACCTGGAGATCGACTTCGCCGGCTTCGCGGACCTGGTGGACGCGCTGGGCGGCGTCACCGTCACCACGGACGAGGACATCCACGACGACGACAGCCACCTCGACCTGACGGCGGGCGAACACCACCTCGACGGCACCCAGGCCCTCGCGCTGGCCCGTACCCGGCACGGCATCGGCGACGGCAGCGACCTGGGCCGGATCGGCCTCCAGCAGAAACTGGTCAAGGCCCTCCTCCAGCAGATCTCCTCGACGAACCTGCTGACCAGCCCGGCCAAGCTGTACAAGGTCGCCGACGTGGCGACGGGCAGCCTGACCACGGACACCGGCCTGGACTCCCTCAGCGAGCTGATGAGCCTGGGCAAGAGCCTGCAGGGCCTGTCGGCGGACGCCCTGACGACGGTGACGATGCCGGTGGTGACGGCGGCGTCCGACGCCAACCGGGTGGTCGCGGAGGAGCCGGAGGCGGCGGAGCTGTGGGCGACGTTGCGGTAACGGGAAAAGTTCTCCGGAGACCGTGTCGATCCGTCCCCTCCCCGTTCGACGTTGTGGTGAGAGCCCGGAAAGGAAAAGGAACCGGGCCCGCCCAATCGCAGGAGGACCCCATGCCCCGCTACCTGTCCCTCGTGAAGATCGACGAGGCCACCGCCCCCGCCGAAGGCCCCAGCCCCGAGCTGATGCAGCGCATGGGCGAGCTGATCGAGGAGATCACCAAGGCCGGCGTGATGCTCGACACCGCAGGCCTGACCCCCACCGCACAGGGCACGCGCGTGCACTGGCAGGACGGCAGGATCTCCGTCACCGACGGCCCCTTCACGGAGTCCAAGGAGATCGTCGGCGGCTACGCCATCATGCAGTGCAAGGACAGGGCCGAGGCCCTGGAGTGGACCAAGCGCTTCCTGAAGGTGCACGAGGAGTACTGGACGGTGACCTGCGAGGTACGGGAGATCGCCGAGGGCTGAGCGGCTGAGCGTTCCTTGGCCCCGAGCCCGCGAGGGGTGTCTGATGGTGGGCTGTGACACCAAAGCGCACACAGCCCACCCACCCCACCGAGGACCCGCGCGGAACCATCGAAACCGTCATCGAGACGGTCTTCCGCCTGGAATCCCCCCGGATCATCGCGGCCGTCACCCGCACGGTCCGGGACATAGGAATCGCCGAGGAACTGGCCCAGGACGCCCTGGTGGCCGCGCTCGAACAGTGGCCCAGGGACGGCGTCCCCGACAACCCGGCCGCCTGGCTCATGACCACAGCCAGACACCGAGCCGTGGATCTGATCCGCCGCCGCGAAACGTACGCGCGCAAGCTGCGGGAGATCGGCCGCGACCTGGAGACGACGGTCTCACCGACCGAACCGCCCACCCCCGACGACATCGACGACGACCTGCTCCGCCTGGTCTTCACCGCCTGCCACCCGGTGCTGTCCGCCGAGGCCCGTATCGCCCTCACCCTCCGCCTCCTCGGCGGCCTCACCACCCCGGAGATCGCCCGAGCCTTCCTGGTCCCGGAACCGACGGTCGCCCAACGAATCGTCCGCGCCAAACGAACCCTCGCGACGAAGAACGTCGCCTTCGAGGTCCCGTACGGCCCCCAGCGCGAGGCCCGTCTCGGCTCGGTCCTGGAGGTCATCTACCTGATCTTCAACGAGGGTTACGCCGCCACAGCCGGCGACGACTGGCTGCGCCCCGCCCTCTGCGAGGACGCCCTGCGCCTGGCCCGCGTGCTGTCGGGCCTGATGCCCAAGGAACCCGAAGTGCACGCGCTGACCGCCCTGTTGGAGCTGCAGGCGTCCCGCTCGGCGGCCCGCACGGGACCGACCGGTGAACCGGTACTCCTCAAGGACCAGAACCGCTCCCGCTGGAACCGCATGTTGATCGCCCGAGGCTTCACGGCCCTGGCCCGAGCGGAAGCGGCAGGCGCCACGACATCGACATCAGGCCCGGGCCCGTACACCCTCCAGGCCACCATCGCCGCCTGCCACGCCCACGCCCCCTCCTACGACGCCACGGACTGGCCCCGCATCGCCGCCCTGTACGCGGCCCTCGCCGCCCGATCTCCGTCCCCGGTAGTGGAGTTGAACCGAGCGGTGGCCGTATCGATGTCCGAAGGCCCGACCGAGGCCCTCCAGATCATCGACACCCTGACAACCAACCCGGCCCTACGTGACTACCACTTGCTCCCCAGCGTCAGAGCAGACCTACTCCAACGCCTCGGCCGCAGAGCGGAGGCAAGAGCAGAATTCCTAAGAGCAGCAGAACTAACCCAGAACGAAAGAGAACGGGACTTGCTACGAACGAGGGCAAGGGAATGCGCCCCTTAGAGGCGCGGGGCGCGACATCACACCCCCGCACGAGCGCGCCCGATAGGGGCGCGGGGAACTGCGCGACAAGCCCCCACCGGCCCGCAGGCGTAGAACTACCCTCAACGCACAGGATGCCCGATCAACATCGCCGGCGCCCCCGCCACCCGAGTAAGGAAAACCGTCGCAGAATTAGGCCCAGAAAGCTTCACCTTCTTCCGCAACTCCTCCGGCTCAACAGCAGACCCCCGCTTCTTCACGGTCAACACCCCAACCTCCCGCTCCCGAAGCAACGCCTTCAACTTCTTCACCCCAAAAGGCAGTTGATCGGTGATCTCATAAGCAGAGGCAAAAGAAGTACCCCGCAACTCATCCCCCGTCACATAGGCGATCGTCTCGTCGATGAGCCCCCCACCCACCTCCTCGGCCACCTCCGCCACCAGATGCGCCCGAATGACCGCACCGTCGGGCTCGTACAAGTACCGCCCCACAGAACGCACTTGAGGATCGGGCAACCCGCGCCCGTCCAGAACGCAAGGCCCAGGCAGCAGAGTTGCCCGCACGGACCCAGCCCCCAGCCTCGCCCCGAACCACAGCACAGCCTCCTTCACATCCCCGCCGTCCGAGATCCACTCGGCCCCCGCCTCGCCGGGAATCGCCTCGTGCGGCACACCGGGAGCGATCTTCAGCGCGGCCAGCGGAGCTTTCCTCGCCGCCCCCACGGCCCACGACAACGGCGGCGAGTACGCCTCGGGATCGAAGATCCGCCCCCGCCCACCACGCCGCCCAGGATCGACGAACAAGGCGTCGTAGGCGGAGACGTCGACATCAGCGACATCCGCCTCCCGCACCTCCACCAGCCCCCCGATCCCCAGCGCCTCGACGTTCGCGCGCGCGACGGCGACGGTGAGCGGATCCCGGTCCACGGCGAGAACACGAATGCCCGCCCTGGCGAGCGCGACCGCATCGCCCCCGATCCCACAGCACAGGTCGGCGACGGAGGCCACGCCCAACTCCCTGAACCGCCCCGCCCGGTACGCGGCCACGCTCGCCCGCGTCGACTGCTCGACCCCGTTGGGCGTGAAGAACATCCGCCCGGCGTCCCCGGCACCGAACTTCGCCACCGCCCGCTGCCGCAGCCGTTCCTGCCCGAGCGCCGCCGAGACCAACTCGGCGGGATGCGCGCGGCGCAGCCGGGTGGCGACGGCCAGTTCACGGGCCGGCTCGGTACCGCGCACCTCGTCGAGGAGAGCGCGGCCCTCAGGGGTGAGCAGGGCGGCGAAGGCGGAGAGGGGAGTGGCGAGGTCGTTCACCGGCTCATTGTGGGCCAGCCGGTGGACGGCGCGCTTCCGGCGGCGGTGTCGGCCGTACTCCACAGCCACGCCCTGGAAAGATCCGGCACCATGCGAACAGTAGGACAAACATACAAAAACAGGTCAATGATCCGTGCGGGAATCGCCGCGCTCACCGTGGCAGCCCTGGCCGCCGGCTGCGCGGAGAGCGACACCCCACGGAAGAGCACCCACCCGGCCCCCGGCCAGGAACTCCGCCTCCACGCACCCCCGGCCCGCGCCTTGGACACGTACGCCCGAAAGCTCGGCCGGGCGCACGCGGCCCGCGCAGCCGCCGCCAAACGCTGGGGCCTGACCGCACCCCCACTCATCGCACCCCCACCCCCCACCCGCAAACCCCACCTCACCACCCGCAAGGGCTTTGAGGTCGACGACCACGAGGAACGCGGCCTGCCGCCCGTCTTCACCACGATCCCGACCCGCCACAAGGTCGTCTTCCTCACGATCGACGACGGCGCCGAGAAGGACCCGGCGTTCCTGCGGATGATGAGCGAACTGAAGATCCCGTACACCGCCTTCCTCAGCGACTACCTGGTCAAGGAGGACTACGGCTACTTCAGGAAGATGCGCGACCTGGGTGTCGTACTCAACAACCACACCCTCAACCACCGCTACCTGCCCGCCCTCTCCTACGAGCGCCAGCGCACCGAGATCTGCGGCATGCAGGACGTCGTCAAGAAGCGCTACGGCACCCGCTCGACCCTCTTCCGCCCGCCCTACGGCAACTACGACGAGGACAGCCTGCGTGCCGCGAAGTCGTGCGGCGTGAAGCACGTACCCCTCTGGAACGCGGAGGTCTTCGCCGACCACTGGGACTACCGCGAGTGGGACCGGGACATCCACCCCGGCGACATCGTCCTCAGCCACTTCCGGGGCAAGGGCGACGGCAAGGGCACGATGCCCGACATGGTCCGCCGCTTCATGAAACTCGTCACAGCCAAGGGGTACGCGGTGGCCCGCCTGGAGGACTACCTGTGACCGCGCGCGCCCTGACCGCCACCGCCCTGGCCGCCGCACTCCTGACGGCGTCGCTGGCCGGCTGCGCCCGGTCCGCGGACCCCGTCGAACGCCTGGACAAGAAGGCGACCCACCCGACCGGCACCGACTCCCAGGCACACCGCCGCTGGGGCCTGCCGACCCCCCTGCGTCCGGCCCCACCCCCCTCCCCGCACGTTCGCCCCCGCACGGCGGGCCCGGGCCTCCCCCCGGTCGTCGACCACATCCCGACCCACGACAAGGTCGTCTTCCTGACCTACGACGACGGCGCCGAACGAGACCCTCGGTTCGTCGACCTGGTCCGCGAACTGCGCCTCCCGGTCAGCATGTTCCTCACGGACAGCGTGGTCGGCCCGGGCTACGGCCACTTCGCCCGCCTGCGCGAGGTCGGCGCGAACGTCCAGAACCACACCCTGGACCACCAGTCCCTGCGGGGCCTGCCGTACGCCGGCCAGCGCGCCGAGATCTGCGGCCAGCAGGACAAACTCCGTGAACGCTTCGGCATCCGCCCCCGCCTCTTCCGCCCACCTCACGGCATCTACGACACGACGACCCTGCGAGCGGCTGCGGACTGCGGAGTCTCGGCGGTGGTCCTCTGGACCAAGCGGCCGAGCCTCCGCCCGGGCGACATCCTCCTGGTGGGCCCACCCCAGGTCGAACAGACCCTGAGGCTGCTCAGGGAGGTGCAGGAGAAGGGGCTGAGGGTGGGACGCCTGGAGGACTACCTGTAGGGCTGCCCGCGGCGCCATTTCGGTGCACCGCGTCGCAGGGAATTAGCAGTCCGCTTGACCGAGTGCTAATCGCAGTCATAGTCTCAGGTCTGGCACTCCCCCCTGGAGAGTGCCAACAGCGACGGGCAGGTCCGGCACCCGCGACGACGGATCCACCTGGTCGCCACCTCAGACAGTTAACCCCGTGAGATCTCCGAAGGGGGAGGTCGGATCGTGACGACCACCAGCTCCAAGGTTGCCATCAAGCCGCTCGAGGACCGCATTGTGGTCCAGCCGCTCGACGCCGAGCAGACCACGGCCTCTGGCCTGGTCATCCCGGACACCGCCAAGGAGAAGCCCCAGGAGGGCGTCGTCCTGGCCGTGGGCCCGGGCCGCTTCGAGAACGGCGAGCGACTTCCGCTCGACGTCAAGACCGGCGACATCGTGCTGTACAGCAAGTACGGCGGCACCGAAGTGAAGTACAACGGCGAGGAGTACCTCGTCCTCTCCGCTCGCGACGTGCTCGCGATCGTAGAGAAGTAGTTCACCCGGTATTACCAGCATTGCAGTGCGAACTACGCCCCTGGCCCCCGCGACCTTCAACAGCCGGGTGCCGGGGGCGCAGTTCGTTCTCCCAATTTTCCGAGAGGGCTGAACCGCTCCCATGGCGAAGATCCTGAAGTTCGACGAGGACGCCCGTCGCGCCCTTGAGCGCGGCGTCAACAAGCTTGCCGACACGGTCAAGGTGACGATCGGCCCCAAGGGCCGCAACGTCGTCATCGACAAGAAGTTCGGCGCTCCCACCATCACCAACGACGGTGTCACCATCGCGCGCGAGGTCGAGCTGGACGACCCGTACGAGAACCTCGGCGCCCAGCTGGTGAAGGAGGTGGCGACCAAGACCAACGACATCGCGGGTGACGGTACGACCACCGCCACCGTGCTGGCCCAGGCGCTCGTCCGCGAGGGCCTGAAGAACGTCGCCGCCGGCGCCTCCCCGGCCGCCCTGAAGAAGGGCATCGACGCGGCGGTCAAGGCTGTGTCCGAGGAACTCCTCGAGACCGCCCGCCCGATCGAGGAGAAGTCCGACATCGCCGCCGTGGCCGCGCTGTCCGCGCAGGACACGCAGGTCGGCGAGCTGATCGCCGAGGCGATGGACAAGGTCGGCAAGGACGGTGTCATCACCGTCGAGGAGTCCAACACCTTCGGTCTGGAGCTGGACTTCACTGAGGGCATGGCCTTCGACAAGGGCTACCTGTCCCCGTACATGGTGTCCGACCAGGAGCGTATGGAGGCCGTCCTCGACGACCCGTACATCCTGATCCACCAGGGCAAGATCTCCTCCATCCAGGACCTGCTGCCGCTGCTGGAGAAGGTCATCCAGACCAACTCCTCCAAGCCGCTGCTGATCATCGCCGAGGACGTCGAGGGCGAGGCCCTGTCGACCCTGGTCGTGAACAAGATCCGCGGCACCTTCAACGCGGTCGCGGTCAAGGCCCCCGGCTTCGGCGACCGCCGCAAGGCGATGCTCGGCGACATGGCCGCGCTCACCGGCGCCGAGGTCATCGCCGAGGAGGTCGGCCTCAAGCTCGACCAGGTCGGCATCGACGTACTGGGCACCGCCCGCCGCGTCACCGTCTCGAAGGACGACACGGTCATCGTCGACGGCGGTGGCGACAAGGGTGCCGTGGCCGGCCGGATCAACCAGATCAAGGCCGAGATCGAGAACACGGACTCCGACTGGGACCGCGAGAAGCTCCAGGAGCGCCTCGCGAAGCTGGCCGGCGGCGTCTGCGTGATCAAGGTCGGCGCCGCCACCGAGGTGGAGCTGAAGGAGAAGAAGCACCGTCTCGAGGACGCCATCTCCGCGACCCGCGCCGCGGTCGAGGAGGGCATCGTCTCCGGCGGTGGCTCCGCGCTCGTCCACGCCGTGAAGATCCTCGAGGGCAACCTCGGCAAGACCGGCGACGAGGCGACGGGTGTCGCGGTCGTCCGCAAGGCCGCCGTCGAGCCGCTGCGCTGGATCGCCGAGAACGCCGGCCTGGAGGGTTACGTCATCACCTCCAAGGTCGCCGAGCTCGACAAGGGCCAGGGCTTCAACGCCGCCACCGGCGAGTACGGCGACCTGGTCAAGCAGGGCGTCATCGACCCGGTCAAGGTCACCCGCTCCGCCCTGGAGAACGCGGCCTCGATCGCCTCCCTCCTCCTCACGACCGAGACCCTGGTCGTCGAGAAGAAGGAAGAGGAAGAGCCGGCTGCGGGCCACGGCCACGGCCACTCGCACTAGTCGAGGCACCGGCCAGAACACTGGCAGACGAAGAAACCCCCCGTTCCTGGCTGGAACGGGGGGTTTCTCCCTTCGCGGGCGGTCCGATGCCCCCGTACGTCCTACTGCTCCAAGCCCTCCAGCGCCCCCAACTGACCCATCAGTCCCAGCCGGTCGTACTGCCACCAGCCCTCGACGATCTTCCCGTCCGTGTCGAACCGGAAGATGGTCGTGCCGTCCATCGAGGCCTGCTTGCCGCTGTTGGGAATGCCGAGGAACTCGCCCCGCTGGGTCCCGTTCCACGTCCAGCGGGTGCAGACCCGGTCGCCCTGGGCGATCTGGTCGTGGACGGTGAACGCGAAGTCGAAGGACGCGCGCCACATCAGCATCTCGCGCCGGGCCGCGTCAAGACCGAGGTTGTCCTGCTCGTTGGACGGATCGTGGTCGTGGTAGTGCTCCACGAACAGGTCGTTGAGCGGGGGCAGTTCACCCCGGGTGGCGATCACCTCGAAGAACCGCCGCGCGGTGTCCGCGCACAACTGCTCGTCCCGCACCACGTCCAGATCGGTGAACGTCGGCATCTCGTCGCACAGGGCGACCATCTCCCGGAAGATCCGGTCGGTCTCCGGAAGGTTCGAGTTCCGCATCGCCTCCTCGTACGACGGGAACTCCACGATCTCGACGAAGTGCGACGGGTCCGAGAGATCCTTGCCGATCAGAGTGTGCGTCGCGGTCCGCTTCCCCTTGGTCTGCTCGACCCAGGTGTCCATCAGCCGGTTCATCTCGTCGAACCGACTGGTCTTGCAATCGATCAACTGTACGAATGTCATGGCGCCGCCTCCGGCCCCCCTGGGTCCGGTACCTCTCTCCATACTCCCACCGGAGCGACGGCGACACCTCTGTCACGCAGAACCGCAGGTGCGTCACTGAGGCCCGTACTTGCGCCCCGTCCTGGACGAGATCCCGCCCAGCAGCGCCCTCGGCGTCACCTTCACCACGCCCATCAGCGCCTTGTAGCGCGGATCGGGAATCGACAGCGACTTGCCCCGGGCCAGATCGGCGAGCGCCGCGGCGACCAGCTTGTCCGCGTCCAGCCACATCCAGTTCGGGATGTTGTCCGTCCCCATCCCGGCCCGCTCATGGAACTCCGTACGCACGAAACCGGGTGCCAGCGCCATCAGCCGCACCCCGCTCCCCGCCAGGTCCTTCGCCGCCCCCTGCGTGAACTGCACGACCCACGCCTTCGACGCCCCGTACGTACCGCGCGGCACGAAGGCGGCGACGGACGCGACATTGACGACGCCCCCGCGCCCCCGCTCCCGCATCGCCTCGGCCGCCGCACTGGTCAGCCGCAGCACCGCCTCGCAGTGCACCTTGAGCATCCTCAGCTCGTCCGCCATCGACACGTCGAGATAGCGGCCCTTGTTGCCGAAGCCGGCGTTGTTGACCAGCAGGTCGACGGGGTTCCTGCGGTCGCCGAGACGCGTGGCCACCGCCTCGATGCCGGCGTCCGTCGCGAGGTCGGCGCTCAGCACCTCCGCCTCGATGCCGTGCCGGTCGTGCAGTTCGGTCGCCTGCTCGCCGAGCCGTTTGGCGTCGCGCGCCACCAGGACGAGGTTGTGGCCGTCGGCCGCCAGCCGCCGCGCGAACGCGGCGCCGATTCCCGCGGTCGATCCCGTAATCAGAGCCGTTGTCATGGCGCAAGATTAGTGACCCGGACTGTTCTCGTCCGCCCCCTGCACGCTCCCTCCCGATCGTGAAGTCCCAGACCGGGCCGCCGACGTAATCCCTAGTCAGCAGCCGTGCCTCGCCCGCGTGTCAGCCGTACTTCTTCACATATTCGTGAGCCCGCGCCGCCGCCTCCGAATGCAGCGCCGCACCGGCCGTGAGCAGCCGGGGCATCAGCGTCCGCTCGGTCGTCAGCGCCCGGAAGTACAGGGCGACCGTCACCTCGTGGTCCGGCCGGTGCACGATCTCGACATGGTCGCCCGCCCGTATCTCACCCGGCTCGATCACCCGCAGATAGGCGCCCGGCGCACCCCGCTCCGTGAACCGTTTCACCCACCTTTTCTCACCCAGATGGCCCTGGAACGTCGCACAGGGGATACGCCCGCTGGTGACCTCCAGGATCACCTCGGACCCGATCCGCCAACGCTCGCCGATCAGCGCGCCGGACACGTCGAGGCCCCGCGTGGTGAGGTTCTCGCCGAACATCCCGTCGCGCAGCGGGCGGCCCAGCTCGCGCTCCCACTCGTCGAGGTCCTCGCGCGCGACCGCGTACACCGCCTGTTCGTCGCCGCCGTGGTGCTCCTTCGAGCAGATGGTGTCCCCGGCCAGACCGCTGCCGGCGACCCCCTTGAGCCCGGGCGCCGCCACCCGCACCGGCCCGTCCACCGGCCGCTTGTCGATACCGGTGCCCTGCGGATGGTCCGTGTACGGCACGGACTGCGCACGACCCACGTTCACGGACAACACCTTCATCACGGCACTCGCCCCCGTATTCGCCCCAACATCCATGACCCCACGCTAAATCAGACTTGCCCAAAGCGTCGACGCATTATTCGCCCTCATGCCCAAGGATCACTTATGCTCGAAAAATGATCGAAGCCCGTCACCTCCGTGTCCTGCGCGCCGTGGCCACCACCGGCTCCTTCTCGGCGGCGGGCCGTGAACTGGGCTGCACCCAGCCCGCCGTGAGCCAGCAGATGAAGGCACTGGAAGCCTCGGTCGGCACCCCGCTGCTCGTCCGAAACGGCCGCGAGATGCGCCTGACCCAGGCGGGCGAGGCCCTGGTGCGGCACGCGGCCGGCATCCTCTCGGGCCTCACGGCGGCGGAGGAGGAGGTCGCCGCGATCGCCGGCCTGCGCGCCGGGCGGGTCCGGCTGGTCTCCTTCCCCAGCGGCAGCTCCACCCTCGTACCGACGGCCCTCGCCGCCCTGCGCGCCGCCCACCCCGGCACCCGCGTCTCCCTGGAGGAGGCCGAACCCCCGCACTCCGTCGAACTGCTGCGCGAGGGCGACTGCGACGTGGCCCTGGCCTTCCGGTACGAGGGCGCGGCGGGCGCCGGTGAGTGGGACGACCTGGTGGTCCGCCCGCTCCTCACCGACCGGCTCGTCGGCCTCGTACCCGAAGGGCACCGGCTGTCCCGCGCGGAGTCGGTCGCCCTCGGCGAACTCGCCGCCGAGCCGTGGATCGCCGGCTGCCCGCGCTGCCGGGGCCAGCTGGTCGAGGCCTGCGAGAGCGCCGGCTTCACCCCGCGCATCGACTTCGCGACCGACGACTACCCGGCGGTGGTCGGCCTGGTGGGCGCGGGCCTCGGCGTGGCCGTCCTGCCCCAGCTCGCCATCGACTCCGTACGGCCGCGGGGTGCGCGTGCGGTGACGCTGGAACCGGCGGTGCGGCGGGAGATCGTCGCGCTGACCCTGCCCGACCTGGCGAAGGTGCCCGCGGTGGCGGCGACGCTGGACGAGCTGGCGCGGGCGGCGGCGCGGGCCTAGAGGCGTGCCCCGGTCACCGCACGGGCACGCGTGCGCGGACCCGTGTCGTAGGCACCGCGGGTATCGCAGAAACGTTCCTTCAGTTGTTCGAACCGAGGTCTCCGCCGCCGGCAGACGCCGACACCAGCCGGTTGCGGGCCCGTCCCATCAGCTCTTCGCGTTCGTCCTCGGTCAAGCCGCCCCACACGCCGTACGGCTCGCGCACCGCCAAGGCGTGCGCCGCGCACTGCGCGCGGACCGGGCATCTCATGCAGACCTCCTTGGCCGAGTTCTCACGAGCGCTCCGTGCCGCACCGCGCTCTCCCTCCGGGTGGAAGAAAAGCGAGCTGTCGACCCCGCGGCAGGCCGCGAGGAGCTGCCAGTCCCAGAGGTCCGCGTTCGGACCGGGAAGGCGGGAGAAATCTGCCATTACATGTCCCCTTGTTGCCGTTCTGGGCTGAGGTGGTGCCCCTGACCGTACAACTACGATCTAAGGAGATGAAAATATGACTCATTGCGAATCTAGCCTCAGACACCAACAAAAGGGAAGAAAAACGGCTGAATGGGGCATAGGTTGTGATGAAACGTTGAGGGTCTGTTGTGCATGTCTGCACCGTGTCCACGCCCTCACGTAGAGTGCCGAAGACGACACACAGCCCCGTAACTCTTTCGAGTGACCATCGTTGAGAGTGCGGAGGCGGTTGGAGGAACAAGCGCTCGGACGGGCGGCAGTACCCACTGCCGGGAAATTCGGTCGAGCGTCAACCGCACAGGTGACGATTAGTACCAGCCTGGAGGCTCAAGGTGACGCGCATCAGCTGCGGAGGGCGGCCATGACATCCGTCCTCGTCTGCGACGACTCCCCGCTTGCCCGAGAGGCGCTCCGCCGCGCGGTCGCGACCGTGCCCGGTGTCGAGCGCGTGACCACGGCGGCCAACGGCGAGGAAGTCCTCCGCCGTTGGGGTGCCGACCGTTCGGACCTGATTCTGATGGACGTACGCATGCCCGGCCTGGGCGGCGTCGAGACGGTCCGGCGGCTGCTGTCCGCGGACCCCGGAGCGCGCATCATCATGCTCACCGTCGCCGAGGACCTGGACGGCGTGGCGCTCGCCGTCGCCGCCGGTGCCCGCGGCTATCTGCACAAGGACGCCTCGCGCGCCGAACTGCGGGCCACGGTGACGCAGGCGCTGGCCGACCCGACCTGGCGGCTCGCGCCGCGCCGGCTGCGCTCGGCCGAGATGGGCGCCGCGCCCACGCTCACCGCGCGCGAGATCCAGGTCCTGGAAGGCATGAGCCACGGCCGGTCGAACGCGGAGATCGGACGCGAACTGTTCCTCTCCGAGGACACGGTGAAGACGCACGCCAGGCGCCTTTTCAAGAAGCTCGGCGCCTCGGACCGCGCGCACGCGGTGGCGCTCGGTTTCCGGTGGGGCCTGGTCCGATAAGTGGGCCTCAGCGGGGGTAGAGAAGTCCCCGCCTACCGCAAGGTGGGCGGGGGTGGCAAAACGGCCCGCCGGACGCCCGCTGCTCGTTTCGGCGCGGATGCCGCATCCTTGAGGTGTGGAGTTCCTCGGGGACGAGTCGGTCGAGCGGAAGGGGAGGGCGCAGGATATGAGTTCCGGCGCACCTGCTCATAACGCTTCGGTGCACAACAACGGACGCGGTGCCACGGAGAGACCGGCGCCAAGGCACCATGGTCCGATGCGCGACGACGAGGCGGCTTATGCCCATGGGGTGATTGGTGGTCTCGTCCATCGTGCTGTCGACGGGGACGAGCAGGCCACGCACGACCTGCTCGCCCATGTCCACCCCCTCGCCCTGCGTTACTGCCGCACCCGGCTGTCCCGACTGCCGGGCGACGCGCGGCACTTCGTCGAGGACCTGGCGCAGGAGGTCTGCGTCGCCGTCCTCCTCGCGCTGCCGCGCTATCGCGACACCGGACGCCCGTTCGAGGCGTTCGTCTTCGCGATCGCCGCGCACAAGGTCGCCGACCTCCAGCGCGCCGCGATGCGCCACCCCGGTTCGACGGCCGTCCCCTCGGACGAGATGCCGGAACGCCCCGACGACTCCCTCGGCCCCGAGGAACGCGCGTTGCTGAGCAGCGACGCCGAATGGGCCAAGAAACTCCTGGCCAACCTCCCCGAGAACCAGCGCGAACTGCTCCTGCTGCGCATCGCGGTGGGCCTCACGGCCGAGGAGACGGGCCAGATGTTGGGAATGTCACCCGGAGCGGTGCGCGTGGCCCAGCATCGTGCGCTGAGCCGACTGCGGGCGCTGGCGGAACAGTAGGGGCCCGTTCCTCAAGGACCCTTATGGACCCCTTGGAGAGCCCCCATCCCGGCTGTCGTATGAACGGCCGGGGCGCCTCCTCCGTACGAACAGTCGACTCCGTACGAACATACGAAGCCCCGGGGCAGCTCGCACCGTGGAATTCGGGACCCGTGCTTCCCGTTAGCATGGACATCCGCACCGATCAAGGCCATTTGGGGAAGGTGTCATGACTGCCAACGTCGACGGAGTGCCCGCCAAATTCGCGACCCTCGGGCTCACCTACGACGACGTGCTGCTGCTGCCGGGCGCATCCGAGGTGCTGCCCAACGCGGTCGACACCTCGTCCCGCATCTCCCGCAACGTCCGGGTCAACATCCCGCTGCTCTCCGCCGCGATGGACAAGGTGACCGAGTCGCGCATGGCGATCGCCATGGCCCGCCAGGGCGGCGTCGGCGTGCTGCACCGCAACCTCTCCATCGAGGACCAGGTCAACCAGGTCGACCTCGTGAAGCGCTCAGAGTCCGGCATGGTCACCGACCCGATCACGGTGAACCCGGACGCGACGCTGGGCGAGGCCGACGCGCTGTGCGCCAAGTTCCGCATCAGCGGCGTCCCGGTGACGGACGGCAACGGCAAGCTGCTCGGCATCGTCACCAACCGCGACATGGCCTTCGAGACCGACCGTTCGCGTCAGGTCCGTGAGGTCATGACGCCGATGCCGCTGGTCACCGGCAAGGTCGGTATCTCCGGCACTGAGGCCATGGAGCTGCTGCGCCGCCACAAGATCGAGAAGCTTCCCCTGGTCGACGACTCCGGTCTCCTCAAAGGCCTGATCACGGTCAAGGACTTCGTCAAGGCCGAGAAGTATCCGGGTGCCGCCAAGGACTCCGAGGGCCGGCTGCTGGTCGGCGCGGCCGTCGGTGCCAGCCCCGAGGCGCTGGAGCGCGCCCAGGCGCTCGCCGAGGCGGGCGTGGACTTCCTGGTCGTCGACACCTCGCACGGGCACAACAGCAACGCCCTGAGCTGGATGTCGAAGATCAAGTCGAGCGTCCACGTCGACGTGATCGGCGGCAACGTGGCTACGCGCGACGGTGCCCAGGCCCTGATCGACGCGGGCGTCGACGGCATCAAGGTGGGCGTCGGCCCCGGCTCCATCTGCACCACCCGCGTGGTCGCCGGCATCGGCGTACCGCAGGTGACGGCCATCTATGAGGCGGCCCTCGCGGCCCGCGCCGCCGGAATCCCGGTCATCGGCGACGGTGGCCTGCAGTACTCCGGCGACATCGGCAAGGCGCTCGCCGCCGGCGCCGACTCCGTGATGCTCGGCAGCCTCCTGGCGGGCTGCGAGGAGTCCCCGGGCGAGCTGATGTTCATCAACGGCAAGCAGTTCAAGTCGTACCGCGGCATGGGCTCGCTGGGCGCCATGCAGTCGCGCGGCCAGGCGAAGTCGTACTCCAAGGACCGCTACTTCCAGGCCGACGTCGGCTCCGACGACAAGCTCGTCCCCGAGGGCATCGAGGGCCAGGTGCCCTACCGCGGCCCGCTGGCCAACGTGCTGCACCAGCTCGTCGGCGGCCTGCGCCAGACGATGGGCTACGTCGGCGCGGCCACCGTCTCCGAGATGGAGACCAAGGGCCGCTTCGTCCGCATCACGTCGGCGGGCCTCAAGGAGAGCCACCCGCACGACATCCAGATGACGGTCGAGGCGCCCAACTACAGCCGCAAGTAGGCGCGAGCGGTAACCAGGCGGGCGAAGGGCGGTCCCGGAGGTACTCCGGGACCGCCCTTGTCGTGCCCGTCGGGGATACTGGGAGGCGCAGAACCAAGGATGGAAAGGCCACACACGTGACTGAGATCGAGATCGGGCGCGGCAAGCGCGGCCGTAGGGCGTACGCCTTCGACGACATCGCCGTCGTCCCCAGCCGTCGTACGCGCGACCCGAAGGAGGTCTCGATCGCCTGGCAGATCGACGCCTACCGCTTCGAGCTGCCCTTCCTGGCGGCCCCCATGGACTCGGTCGTCTCCCCGGCCACCGCGATCCGCATCGGCGAGCTGGGCGGCCTCGGCGTCCTGAACCTCGAAGGCCTCTGGACACGGTACGAGGACCCGCAGCCGCTGCTCGACGAGATCGCCGACCTGGACGCGGACACGGCGACACGCCGCCTCCAGGAGATCTACGCGGCCCCCATCAAGGAGGAGCTGATCGGCGCGCGCATCAAGGAGGTGCGCGACTCTGGCGTGGTCACCGCCGCCGCGCTCTCCCCGCAGCGCACGGCCCAGTTCTCCAAGGCCGTCGTCGACGCGGGCGTGGACATCTTCGTCATCCGCGGTACGACGGTCTCCGCGGAGCACGTCTCCGGTGCCGCCGAGCCGCTGAACCTGAAGCAGTTCATCTACGAACTGGACGTCCCGGTGATCGTCGGCGGCTGCGCCACGTACACCGCGGCCCTGCACCTGATGCGCACCGGCGCGGCCGGCGTGCTGGTCGGCTTCGGCGGCGGTGCCGCGCACACCACGCGCAACGTCCTGGGCATCCGCGTCCCGATGGCCACCGCGGTCGCCGACGTGGCCGCCGCCCGCCGCGACTACATGGACGAGTCCGGCGGCCGGTACGTGCACGTGATCGCCGACGGCGGCGTCGGCTGGTCCGGCGACCTCCCCAAGGCGATCGCCTGCGGCGCCGACGCGGTCATGATGGGCTCCCCGCTGGCCCGCGCCACGGACGCGCCCGGCAAGGGCCACCACTGGGGCATGGAGGCGGTGAACGAGGAGCTGCCGCGAGGCAAGAAGGTCGACCTCGGCACGGTCGGCACGATCGAGGAGGTCCTCGCGGGCCCGTCGCACATCCCCGACGGCTCGATGAACTTCTTCGGCGCCCTGCGCCGCGCGATGGCGACCACGGGCTACAGCGACCTGAAGGAGTTCCAGCGGGTGGAGGTCGCGGTGGCGGACTCGGTGCATCAGCGGTAGTCCGTACGACGCGATTCAGGACCCGAAAAGGGGGCCGGTCACCTTGGCAGGTGACCGGCCCCCTTTTGGCTGTCCGGAGTGGGGGCGCGTGGTGCGGGGTGCGGGCGCGCGGTTGTGTTCGGGGCGGATACGGGCTGGTCAGGGGAGTGGCGGGCGCTAGCGTGTGTGTCGGCGCCCCAGTTCTCTGGAGCGCCCCCTTCCAGGGACATGGTTCCGGACCCCCGCCCGTCGGGGCCCGGCCCGAGTTCCAGCAAACCGCCTACCGGGCCTATGGGCGGCGTCGCGGAAGGGGGCGCCCATGGGTCGCCACCGCAAGCCCACCCGCTGGGACCGGATCCGTCTTCGGGCGGTCAGGTTCCGGAGGGGGTGCGTCTTGTGGATTTACGGACGGTGAGCGGCCGCCCCTATGAAAACTAGGGGCGGACACCCGTAATCCGTTCAGGAGCCTGCCGCAGCTAGCCCCTGCGGTGGGCTCCACCTTTGCGTACGGTACCGGATTTGACGCAGAGCGGCCCGGCGCCGGTGGAGGTGCATCCTGTGGATCTACAGGTGGTGAGCGGCCACCCCTATAAGGACTAGGGGTGGACACTCCGTTCACTTTTCAGGAGTCCGCCGCAGTAAAACGCTGACCGGCTGCGAAGGCCTCCACTTCGTACGCTACCGACGCAAGCGCCCCCCGCGCCACCAGCCCCGGAGGCGCAGCCAGCCGCACGCGCCCCCCTTCACAACCGATGCGCCGCCCCCGTAGGCGTGGCCCCCCGTGTGTCCAGCAGCAGCTGTGCCTTCACCGACAGGCCCTGGAGGTCGTACGTGCGGTGCTGCTGGAGGAGGATCGTCAGGTCGGCGTCGGCCGCCGCCTCGTAGAAGGAGTCCGCGCGCGGGAGGGGGCGGTTCAGGACGCTCCAGGACGGGACGTGGGGGTCGTGGTAGCTGACGGAGGCGCCCAGTTCCATCAGGCGGATCGCGATCTCCTGGGCGGGGGAGCCCTGTTGGTCGGCGAGGTCCGGCTTGTAGGTGACGCCCAGGAGGAGTACGCGGGCGCCTCGGGCCGACTTGCCGTGCTCGTTGAGGAGGGTGGCCGCGCGCTGGATGACGTACTGGGGCATGTGGTTGTTGACCTGCTGGGCGAGTTCCACCATGCGCAGGGTGCGGCCGGTGTGGCCGTGGAGGTCCTGGGGGACCGCGTGGCCGCCCACGCCCGGGCCGGGGCGGAAGGCCTGGAAGCCGAACGGCTTGGTCTCCGCGCAGCGGATGACGTCCCAGAGGTCGACGCCAAGGTCGTTGCAGAGGACGGCCATCTCGTTGACGAGGGCGATGTTGACGTGGCGGAAGTTGGTCTCCAGGAGTTGGACCGTTTCCGCTTCCCGGGGGCCACGCGCGCGTACCACCTTGTCGGTGAGCCGGCCGTAGAAGGCGGCGGCCGATTCGGTGCAGGCGGGGGTGAGGCCGCCGATGACCTTGGGGGTGTTGGCGGGCGTGAAGTCGCGGTTGCCGGGGTCGACCCGGCTGGGGGAGTAGGCGAGGTGGAAGTCGCGGCCCGCCCGCAGTCCGGAGCCCTCTTCGAGGAGGGGGCGCAGGAACTCCTCGGTCGTGCCCGGCTGCACCGGTGACTCCAGGATCACCGTGGTGTGCGGGCGCAGGCGGGCCGCCAGGGTGCGGGCGGCGGCCTCGACCTGGCTGAGGTCCAGGGTGCCGTCGGCGCCGCGCGGGGTGGGGGCGCAGATGACGGCGGTGCGTACGCGGCCGAGTTCGGCGGGGCCGGCCGCCGTCCGGAAGCCCCTGGAGAGCATCCGGCGCAGTTCGGCGGCGGTGAGGGAACCGGCCTCGGGGCCGGTCTTGTACCCCAGGGTGGGGATGCCGGCGGCGACGGCGGCCTGGGCCAGTGGCAGGCCGAGATGTCCGAGTCCGATGACGGCGAGATCTGCGGGCATGCGTGGGCCGTCCTTCCCAGTAGCCGAAGCGGGACAGGTGCGCAAGCCCTGTGGACTGGACGGGCGAGCGCAATGTCAGACTAGGAGTAAATATGACCGATATGCGGGATTGGGTGGGCGAGTTTCCACAGGTGTTTCTGTGCGGGTTGTCCACAGGGTGAGGTCGGGTGGTGGCCGAAGTCGGGCAACCCGGTCAGAATTCGGGCAGGGGGATCAGGGCAGGCGCAGCCGTACGACGGGGCACATGCGGCCGGTCGTACGGATACGGCCGGCGCGACCGACAGCGGGAGGCAGCGATGAGGACAGCGGCACTGGGACCGGCGCAGCGCGACGAGTCACTGGCAGCGATGGCCGAGCGTGAGCTGGACGTACTGGTCGTGGGCGCCGGTGTGGTCGGCGCGGGCACCGCGCTCGACGCCGTGACCCGGGGGCTGTCCACGGGTCTTGTGGAGGCCCGTGACTGGGCGTCGGGCACATCGAGCAGGTCAAGCAAGCTCATCCACGGCGGTCTGCGCTATCTGGAGATGCTCGACTTCGCCCTCGTCCGGGAGGCGTTGAAGGAGCGCGGGTTGCTGCTGGAACGGCTCGCTCCGCACCTGGTGAAGCCGGTGGCGTTCCTGTATCCGCTTCAGCACAAGGGCTGGGAGCGGCTGTACGCCGGGTCGGGCGTCGCGCTCTACGACGCGATGTCGATGGCCCGCGGGCACGGGCGGGGCCTGCCGACGCACCGCCACCTGAGTCGCCGTCACGCCCTGCGTGTCGCGCCCGCCTTGAAGAAGGACGCGCTGGTCGGAGCGTTGCAGTACTACGACGCGCAGATGGACGACGCCCGCTATGTGGCCACCCTGGTGCGCACGGCCGCCGCGTACGGCGCGAAAGTCGCCAACCGCGCGCGGGTGACCGGTTTTCTGCGGGAGGGCGAGCGCGTGGTCGGCGCCCGGGTGCAGGACGTCGAGGCCGGTGGGGAGTACGAGATCCGCGCCCGGCAGATCGTCAACGCCACGGGCGTGTGGACCGACGACACCCAGGGGATGGTCGGCGAGCGCGGGCAGTTCCATGTCAGGGCGTCCAAGGGCATCCACCTGGTCGTCCCCAAGGACCGGATCCACTCGACGACCGGGCTGATCCTGCGCACCGAGAAGTCCGTGCTGTTCGTGATCCCGTGGGGCCGGCACTGGATCGTCGGGACGACGGACACCGACTGGGATCTCGACAAGGCCCACCCGGCGGCCTCCAGCGCCGACATCGACTATCTCCTTGAGCATGTGAACTCGGTGCTCGCGGTACCGCTGACCAGGGACGACGTCCAGGGTGTGTACGCGGGCCTGCGGCCCCTGCTCGCCGGTGAGTCCGACGCCACCAGCAAGCTGTCGCGCGAGCACACCGTGGCGCATCCGGTGCCGGGGCTCGTGGTCGTGGCGGGCGGCAAGTACACGACGTACCGGGTGATGGCGAAGGACGCCGTCGACGCGGCGGTGCACGGGCTCGACCAGCGGGTTGCCGAGTGCGTGACGGAGGACGTGCCGCTGCTGGGGGCCGAGGGCTACCGCGCGCTGTGGAACGCCCGGGCGCGGACGGCCGCGCGCACCGGTCTGCACGTGGTGCGCGTGGAGCATCTGCTGAATCGGTACGGCTCACTGGCGCAGGAGGTCCTCGATCTGATCGCCGCGGACTCCTCGCTCGGTGAGCCGTTGCAGGCGGCGGAGGACTATCTGCGGGCGGAGGTCGTGTACGCGGCCTCGCACGAGGGGGCGCGGCATCTGGACGACGTGCTGACGCGGCGGACCCGGATCTCGATCGAGACGTTCGACCGGGGGACGCGCAGTTCCCGTGAGGCGGCCGAGCTGATGGCGCCGGTCCTCGGCTGGGACAAGGACCAGATCGAGCGCGAGGTCGAGCACTACGACAAGCGGGTGGAGGCGGAGCGCGAGTCGCAGCGTCAGCCGGACGACCTGACGGCGGACGCGGCGCGGCTGGGCGCGCCGGACATCGTGCCGCTCTGACGCCGTTTCACGACCATGCCCTCGAACTTCTGAGCGCCACTCGAACGAGTGTCGTGAGCTGGGATCTTTGCCCGGTGCTCGTCCGTTCTACGGGGTGCGGGGGCAGAACTCGGCGGCGGGCGGGGCCGGTTCGGGGTCGGGTTCCGTGCTCTTGTCCGTGTTCATTCGGAGGTCGTTCGGAAGAGGAGGAGGCACCGACCGCAGGTGGGGCGGTGGAAGGCGTGCTTCACGCGGTCCCTCTCCCCACGGGCCACCGTCCGTCCCGAGGGGCACCCTGGGCGTCGGCCGGTTGTCGGGTGAGGGACAATGGAGGTTCTGTCAGGGCGGGTTGCATGAGGGGACGCATGTCGGAGGCGGAGCGGGCGGGCGCATCCCGTGAGGACAAGAGTGAGCGTCTCCTCGCCGGGCGGTACCGCCTGGGAGGGGTCCTCGGCCGCGGCGGCATGGGCACCGTCTGGCGCGCGGAGGACGAAACCCTGGGCCGGACCGTCGCCGTCAAGGAGCTGCGGTTCCCGGGAAGCATCGACGAGGAGGAGAAGCGGCGGCTGATCACGCGGACGCTGCGCGAGGCCAAGGCGATCGCGCGGATCCGCAACAACAGCGCCGTGACCGTCTTCGACGTGGTCGAGGAGGACGACCGGCCGTGGATCGTGATGGAACTCGTCGAGGGCAAGTCGCTCGCCGAGGTCATCCGTGAGGACGGGCTGCTGGAGCCGCAGCGCGCGGCCGAGGTGGGCCTCGCGATCCTCGACGTGCTCAGGTCCGCGCACCGCGAGGGCATCCTGCACCGCGACGTGAAGCCGTCGAACGTGCTGATGTCGGAGGACGGCCGGGTCGTCCTCACCGACTTCGGTATCGCGCAGGTCGAGGGCGACCCGTCGATCACCTCGACCGGCATGCTCGTCGGCGCGCCCTCCTACATCTCGCCGGAGCGGGCCCGAGGCCACAAGCCCGGCCCGGCGGCCGACCTCTGGTCGCTCGGCGGCCTGTTGTACGCGTCGGTCGAGGGTGTGCCGCCGTACGACAAGGGGTCCGCGATCGCGACGCTGACCGCCGTGATGACGGAGCAGCTGGAGGAGCCGAAGAACGCGGGCCCGCTGAAGGACGTGATCTACGGGCTGCTCACCAAGGACCCCGCCAAGCGGCTCGACGACGCCGGTGCGCGCACGATGCTCAACGCGGTGATCCACGCGCCCGAGCCCGAGCCGGCCGAGCCGGAGCCGCTGGACGCCACGAAGGTCGTGCCGTTGCCGCCCGTCCCCGGCAGGGGCAAGCGGGCAGACAAGGGCGCGGAGAGCGGGAGTCCGGCCGACTCGGGCTCCGGGGGCAAGCGGGGCGAGGAGGCCGGCGAGCGGTTCCGTGGAGCGTTCCGGTCCGTGAAGAAGGCGGCTGTCGCGGCGGGAGCCGGGGCGGGGGCGGCTGTTCGTACGAAGGGCACCGATTCCGCTGGGGCCGCCGGTACTTCGGAGTCCGGGGGAGCGGCGGCCGGGGCCGATGCGGGTGTGGGCGCCGGGTCCTCCGGAGGTGCGGTCTCCGGGAGTTCGGCCTCCGGCAGCGCGGCCTCGACGAGTGCGGCTTCCGGGAGTGCGGCTTCCGCCGGGGTGGCGGGTGAGGCTGCGAAGAGCGGTGGTGCTCAGGGGGCCGTTGTCCCCGGGGCGCGGGACGGCAAGACTCGGGAGGCCGGGACTCCGGCCGGTAACCCCGGCACCGCGGGGCGGAGTTCGGGGTGGCCTGTGGTGCCGCCGCCGGATCTGCCGCCTCGGCCGGTGCCCAGGGCGCCGATCACCGATGTGGTGCCGAAGCGGACGCTGGTGATCATCGCGGTGGTCGTCGCGGTCATCGTGCTCGGCGTGGCGCTGGCCCTCGTCCTCGGGGGCGACGACTCCACCGACGACGCTGCCGGCGGGGCGAAGGGCGGTGGCGGCAAGGTGACTTCCTCCGCCTCCTCCTCCGCCGAGATCAAGGAGGACAAGGGCGACGGCACCCGTGCGGACGGCGGGCAGAGCGCCGACACCTCGAAGAGTGCGGAGGCGGGGACCGGCTCGGGTACGGGGGCCGGCGCGGCGAACTCACCCAGCCCGACGGCGAGTGAGTCCGGTGCTGTTACGGGTGTGTCCACTTACACGAGTGGGCAGGGGTTCTCCATCGGGTTGCCCGCTGGGTGGAAGTTCGAGTCCACAGGGGCTGCGGGTGCCCGGTTCGCTGGACCCGACGGGCAGAAGCTGCTCGTCGGGTGGACCACTACGCCCAAGTCCGATCCTGTGGCGGACTGGGAGAACCAAGAGCGGTACATGACGCGTTCGCAGTACGACAGGATCCGAATAGCGAAGGTGAACTACCGCGGCTGGAACACGGCCGACTGGGAGTTCACCTATGCGGACGGCGGGACGACGTACCGGTCGGTGGACCGGGGGTTCGTCGTCAACAGTCAATCCGGGTATGCGCTCATGTACACGGCGAAAGCGTCGAATTGGGACAGCGAGCTGCGCAAGGAGACATGGCGGACGTTCACGGAGACGTTCGAGCCGAAATCGTGATGTGCGCGGTTCCGAGTTGAGGCCGTGAGATCTCGCATCCTCTCTTTGTGACTTGCCTCCGGCACGTATCGTGAGTGGTTGCGGACCGTACGCATCCAGAACGGGACGTATGGCGAACGGAATTGAGCAGCCGGGCGGCCCGGGGGAGGCATCGTGGAGGAATATGCGGGGCGGGTGCTCGCCGACCGCTATCGCCTGCCGCTGCCGCCGTCCGATGAGTTCGAACTCTCCGAGACCCGGGCCTGGGACACCTACAGCGGGCAGGAAGTCCTGGTCAGGCAGGTGCCGTTGCCCGAGGTCGTCGAGGCCGAGGTGCTCGACGCGGACGGGCTGCCGGACGGGTTCGTAGCGCGGGACGGGCGTCGGGCGCGAGGAGCCGACACCCGGTCCACGGCCACGCGTCGGCCCAGCGATCCGGCCGTACGGCGTGCCATAGAGGCCGCGCAGGCCGCCGCGTCCATCCCCGACCACCCACGGCTCGACCAGGTCTTCGACGTGTTCGCCCAGGGCGGTTCGCTGTGGATAGTGAGTGAACTGGTGCCGGCGCGGTCGCTGGCGTCGCTGCTCGCCGAGAAGCCGCTGACGCCGTACCGCGCGGCCGAGGTCGCCGCCGACGTCCTCATGGCGCTGCGCGTGCTGCACGCCCATGGCTGGGTGCACCGCAACATCACCGAGCGCACGGTGCTCGTCTGCGACGACGGGCGCGTGATGCTGACCGGCCTGGCGGCCGGGGCGGCGGAAGAGGCGCTGTGCGGGTACGACCCGGTGCCCGGCCGGGGCGACACGGCGGAGGCGGCTGGGGCACACGAGGGCGCGAGGGCCATAGGGGGCGCGGCAGTTGGCGCTCCGGGGGCCGGCGGCGGCGCGGGGCCGGGTTCGGCGGGCGGCAGTGGCGGGGGCGGAGGGTACGGGCAGTCGCCGGCTCCGTTGCCGAGTGGTCCGGGTGCGGCGGGGCGCCAAGGGGTGCCCGGCGGCGGGGCCGGCGGTTCGGGCCACCCCGCCGGGGGCGGCAACTACGGGGCTTCCGGGGGGACATTCGCCGGGCCTTCCGCCGGGGATGTCGAAGCTGCCCGGCGTGCCGCCATCGAGGCGCGGACGGGTGGCGCGGCCGGTCGTCCTGGCGCGGGCGGGGGTTACGGCGTTTCCGGTGGGACGTTCGCCGGGGGTACAGGCGGGAATCCCGAGGCCGCTCGGCGTGCCGCTGTCGAGGCGCGGGGGGGTGGGGTGTCCGGAGTCGGTGCCGGGGGGAGTTACGGGGTTCCCGGCGGGACGTTCGCCGGGGACCCCGGAGGGGATCCCGAGGCTGCCCGGCGTGCTGCCATCGAGGCGCGGGCCGGTGGCGAGGCGCCCGGGACCGTTGTCGAGGGGAGCGACGGAGGCTCCGCCGGGGGCGAGCGGCGGGCGTTGGAGACCGGCGGGGACATCCGGGCGGCGCGGGCCGGGGCGATCGCCGCGTATCGGGCGGGGGCGCGGGCCGCGGCCCGGGTCCAGGAGGCCGAGCAGAGCGGGCGTACCGCGCTGCCCGGTGCCCGGCCGTCGATCGAGGCGGGCGGCGCCGGTGGCGGTGCGCACGGCACCGGTGTGGAGCGCGGCCCGGCCACTCCGACTCCGGGGCAGATCGCCGACCCCTACGGCGTGCGTACGACGACTGCCTGGAACGGTGGCTTCGCCCCCGCGACCGGGGTTCCCGGTCAGGTCGGGCACGCCGGACAGGCGCGGAGCGCTCTCCCCGCGGCAGCGAACAGCGCCGCGACGGGCGGGGTCGCCGACAGCGTTCCCCAGCAGCAGCAACACCAGCAGCCCTGGCAGCCGACTTACGCCAACTCCCAGGCCGCACCCCAGGACGCGCCCCGGGACATGCCCAGGGATCAGCTCCCGCCCGCCGATCGTGTCCCCGGCAGGCCCCCGGGCCGTTGGGACGACGTGGTCGCCGCCGGTGCCCCCAGGCGTGGGCCCGCGACCCCGCTGGCCGCCGAGCGGGCACGGCAGGCGCGGATGGCCGTCGTCGGGGCGGTCACCGAGCGGTGGGCACCCGAGCAGGCCGGTCCGGTGCATGAGAACTGGCAGCTGGCCGCGCCCATCGGTCCCGCGACCGACCTGTGGGCGCTCGGCGCGCTGCTCTTCAGGGCCGTACAGGGGCACGCTCCCTACCCCGAGGAGTCGACGGCCGAGCTGGTGCAGCTGGTGTGTGCCGAGCCGCCCGCCTTCGCCGAGGAGTGCGGGCCGCTGAGGCCCGTCGTGGAGTCGCTGCTGCGTCAGGACCCCACCGAGCGGCTCGACTTCGAGGAGCTCAACGGCTGGCTGCGCTCCCTCGTCCGGTCGGCGCCGGAGCCCGAGGCCGGGCTGTACACCGTCGCCGCGCCGCCCACCGACCCGCGCCGGCTGCCGATCGTACGGCGCCGGGGCGAGCTGGTGCGCAGGCGCCGGGCAGGTCTGCCCGCGACCGGTCCGCACGGCCGGCACAAGCGGGGCAGGCAGGAGAAGCGGGCGCCGCGCAGACTGGGCCGCAACCTGCTCCTCCTGATACTGCTCGTGCTGGCCGCGGCGATCGCGTACGCCGTGTTCTTCATGCCGAAGGCCAACAGCGGCGGAGATCAGGACGGGGAGCGGACCGGTTCCGCCGGAGAGGTGAGCACGGCGCCGGAGCCGTCGGCCGAGAACCCGGACGCGAGCAGCGAACCGCGGCCCGAGCAGACCTCGCCCGGCAACGGCAATGACAACAGCGCCTCCCCGTCGGCCGGTTCGTCCGAGACACAGACGACCACCGGGCCCGATGTCGCCGCCGGCTTCACCGTGCGCTCCGACCCCGAGGGCTTCCGGGTCGCCGTCGCCAACGGCTGGGACCGGGCGGCGAAGAACGGGCGCGGCCAAGTCGTGTACTCGCACGGCTCGTTCCAGCTGATCGTCGTACCGGGCCGGGACACCACGCAGGCGTACGGCACCGATCCGATGGCGTACCAGCGGGAGCGGGAGTACGAGTTGCAGCCGTTCCGCGACTCGACCTGGGCCACGTCCAGCGGGATGCGGACCATCGAGGTGGGCGGACGGACCATGGCCGAGGGGCAGTTCACCTGGCAGAACAGCTCCGGCAGCGAGGTGTTCGTACGCAATCTCGCGATAGTCGTCGAC
Organism: Streptomyces sp. NPDC000878; assembly: GCF_053599695.1. Classification (NCBI taxonomy): domain Bacteria; kingdom Bacillati; phylum Actinomycetota; class Actinomycetes; order Kitasatosporales; family Streptomycetaceae; genus Streptomyces; species Streptomyces sp. NPDC000878. The sequence continues at coordinate 45,610 of NZ_JBSFMT010000024.1, forward strand.
GGGCGGTACCACGTGGTCCAGGTGCGCGGGCCGGAGGCCGAGCGGGACGAGGTGACGCGCCTGTACGAACAGGCGGCGGCCACCTACCAGTTCACCGGCTGACCCGGACGGCCCAGCTGCTGACCTCGGGGACAGGCCGGTGACTTCGGGGACAGTCCGGGCGGGCAGAACCGTCACAGTGCTGTCCCCGTAGGCACCCCTGCGGTTCCCTCCGGCGAGGGCGCTCCTTAGTCTTGCCCCTGTCAAGACCATTGCGGGGAAACGTGAATGAGATGCAGGGCCTGCTCCTCGCGGGCCGCTACCGGCTTGTCGACGTCATCGGCAGCGGCGGCATGGGCCGGGTGTGGCGTGCGCACGACGAGCTGCTGCACCGTGCCGTCGCCGTCAAGGAGCTGACGGCCGCGCTGTACGTGTCCGAGAGCGAGAAGGCCGTCCTGCTCGCCCGCACCCGGGCCGAGGCGCGCGCGGCGGCGCGGATCAACCACTCCGCCGTCGTCACCCTGCACGACGTGCTCGACCACGACGGCCGCCCGTGGATCGTCATGGAACTCGTCGAGGGTCACTCGCTGGCCGACGCGGTCAAGGAGGCCGGGCGCATCGAGCCGCGCGAGGCGGCGCGGGTCGGCCTGTGGGTGCTGCGCGCGCTGACCGCCGCGCACGCCGCCGGCGTACTGCACCGGGACGTCAAGCCCGGCAACGTCCTCCTCTCTCAGGACGGCCGTGTCCTGCTCACCGACTTCGGCATCGCCCAGGTCGAGGGGGACACGACCATCACGCGTACGGGGGAGATCGTCGGCTCGGTCGACTACCTCGCCCCGGAGCGGCTGCGCGGCGAGGACCCGGGGCCGTCCTCCGACCTGTGGGCGCTCGGCGCCACCCTGTACACGGCCGTCGAGGGCCGGTCCCCGTTCCGCCGCACCTCCCCGCTGACCACCATGCAGGCGGTCGTCGAGGACGAGGCCGACGAGCTGCGGTACGCCGGTCCGCTCGCGCCCGTCATCACGGCCCTGCTCCTCAAGGAGCCCGCTCTACGGCCCGGACCGGCCGAGGTCGAACAGATGCTCGCGGAGGCGGCGGAGGGGCGACGGCCCCGCGCGGCCGAGCAGTACGTGCCGACGCTTCACACGGGGGCGATGCGGACGACCGGGGAGGGGGAGGTCGGGACCTTCCGGATGGGCAGGGCGGGCGGGGCGGCAGTCGGCTCCGCCACGCCGGTTCAGGGGACCTTCGGTCCGGTCACCGGTTCGGGCCAGGCGGGTCCTGCCGCCCCGGCCGGGCCGCGCCGCCGGGGTCGTACGATCGCCCTCGTCGTCGCGCTGGTCGTGCTCGTCGGCGGGGGTGGGGCGTTCGCGCTGCACCAGTGGAACTCCGGTTCGAAGAAGGCCGGTTCTGCCGTATCGCCCTCGCCGTCCGCATCTCCTTCCGCCACTCCCTCCGGCTCTCCCTCTGCCACGGACAGTGCGGGCGGGCAGGCCTCCGCCGTGCCGGAGGGCTGGGTGCGGGTCGACGATCCGGCCGGTTTCAGTCTTCTGGTGCCCGAGGGGTGGACGCGGACGGAGACGAACGGGCAGATCGACTACTCGCCCGACGGCGGGGAGCACTTCCTGCGGATAGCCGTCGACGAGGACACCGACTTCGACGACCCCTACCTCCACCAACTCGACCTGGAACAGCAGCTCAGCGATCTCAGCGAGTACAAGAGGGTGCTCCTGGAGTCCAACGTCTACCGCGACCGCAAGGGTTCGCTCTGGGACTTCACCTGGACCGCGCTGGCGACGGATGGGGGATTCCCGGGGCCGCGGCGGGCCATCGAGCAGGCGTATCTCGGCCGGGACGGGGCCGAGTACCTGATCTACATGTCCGCTCCGGCGGCCGACTGGGCGACCGCGCGCGAGCAGTTCACGGCGGTGCTGCGGGGGTGGCGCCCGAACTCCGGCTGACACCGTCCCCGTAGGCGTCCGGACGCGCGGGCCCGGTACGGCGGTTGTCGGTCATCCGCTGCTCGGCGCCCCGGAGTCCTGTCCTCCGGTGCGGCATGATGAGGCTCATGGGGACCGAGGGGGACAGCTTCCGTGTGATCGCCGGGCGGTACCGCCTGGAGGCCAGGCTCGGCCGGGGCGGCATGGGTGTCGTCTGGCGGGCGACCGACCAGTTGCTCGAACGGCGGGTCGCGGTCAAGGAGCTGACGCAGGACACCTCCCTCTCGGTGGACGAGGCCCGGCTGCGGCGCGACCGCACCCTGCGCGAGGCGCGCGCGGTCGCCCAGTTGCACCATCCGCACATCATCGTCGTCCACGATGTCGTCGAGGAGGACGAACGCCCGTACATCGTCATGGAGTTGATCGACGGCGGCTCGCTCGCGGACCGGATCTCCGAGCGCGGGCCCGTCGACGCCGACGAGGCCGCCCGGATCGGCATCGCCCTCCTCGGGGCGCTGGGCGCGGCCCATGCCGCCGGTGTCCTGCACCGGGACATCAAGCCCGCGAACGTCCTCCTTGAGGACGACACCGACCGGATCGTCCTCACCGACTTCGGTATCGCCCAGGTCGCGGGCGCGACCACCCTCACCGAGAGCGGCTCCTTCGTCGGCTCGCCCGAGTACACCGCGCCCGAGCGGATGTCCGGGGTCAGGACCGGGCCGGAGTCCGACCTGTGGTCGCTCGGCGCGCTGATCTGCACCGCCCTGAGCGGCGAATCGCCGTTCCGGCGCGACTCGTTGGGCGGCATCCTGCACGCCGTCGTGATCGACGAGGTACGGCCACCGGCCCAGGCCGCGCCGCTCCTGCCCGTCGTACGGGGGCTCCTCGAACGCGATCCCGAGCGACGCCTCGACGCGGCACAGGCGGAACGGATGCTGCGGGCGTTCCGGGCGACCGGGCGTACGCCGAAACTGACGGCCGGGTACTCGCCGGCCCGGCACCAGGACCGGCAGAAGGGCCGGCGGGGCGAGGAACCCGGCGGTCAGAGGCCGACGCCGTCACCTCGTACCCTTTCCCTTCGCAGCTCTTCATCGCGTACCCCCTCCTCCCGTACTCCCTCTTCCCGCACCCCTTCTTCTCGTACGGCGGACGAGTCGGCGCGGCCCTCCGGGCGGACGATGCTCGTCGCCGCGGTGCTGGTCGCGGCGCTGGCCGGGGCGGGGGTGTCCGCGGCGGCGCTGCTGATGAACTCGGGGGACGGCGGGGGCGGGACACCGACACCGGGGAGCACGGCGACGGCGACCGTGTCGGGGGCGGGGACGACGGAGGTGTCACCCGGCGCGACGGGGGGATCGCCCGGTGGGACGGAGGGAGCGTCGGGTACGAGGAGTCCCTCCCCTTCCCCCCGGACCGCTCCCTCCGGGTACCGCCTCGCCCAGGACCCGCGCGGCTTCTCGCTCGCCGTTCCGGACGGGTTCACGCGTACCGAGCAGAAGGACCGGGTCTTCTATCTGTCGCCGGGGGAGACCTTCCGGCTCGGGATCAGGGTCGTCGACCCCCAACCGGGCGGCCCGCTCGGGGTGATGAGGCGGGCGGACGCCGACGGGCCCTCCTCGAACCCCGGTTACCGCGACGGACGGGTCACCGAGACGGTGCACGCCCAACAGACCGCCGCACTCTGGGAGTTCACCTGGGACGGCTTCAGTACCGCTGAGGGGCCGCGCCACACCTACGACCTGTGCTGGGAGGAGGGCGGGCGGATGTACGACGTATGGGTGTCGGCGCCCGTCGGGAAGGTGCGGGAGGCGAAGGAGTATTTCGACGTCGCCCTGGACACGTTCGTCAACTGACGTTCGTCAACCGATGTTCGTCAACCGATGTTCGCCGACTGACGTTCGTCGACTAACGAAGGAGGCGGCGATTCAGGAGACCGGGAGCCGCCCTCAGAAGTCCCGCTTTCCCGGTGCTCCCCACGCGCAGCGCGAATCCGCCGTCCGGTCGGAGAACCGGCTTCGCGTACCAAAGCCCGCTTCGGCGCCACCACTTGGCGGCAGCCAGTTTCTTCGGCGGCTGCGGCAGCGGCAACGCCCTTTCCCCGAGCCGGAGTTCGCCGCTCCACACGCCAGGACCCAGCTCGGCGACGGGTATGTGGACGGTGAACTGCTCGCCGTGCGGGGGCCGTACGGCGGGAAAGGCGGCCGTGGCACCCGGCTCGGCCTCGTTGCTGAGGTGCACGGTCAGTGCCCCGTGCGGGTACGCGCCGAGTGTGCAGCGGCCGGTGACCAGCAGCTCGGTGGGACGGCCGGCGTGCCAGCGGACGGCCCCGAACGTGAGCCGCTTCAGCACCGGGTGCTTCCGCTCGCCGAGGTCGATCGTGTAGTTGCCGTACGGGACGGTGGTGTAGAGGGTGACGGCGCGCTGACCTCGTACGGTCTCCGTGATCCGTACGTCGGGGCGGCCGGGCAGCCGTTCGGCCCGGCTGCTGCCTATGCGCACCTCGCGCGTGAGCCCCTGGGCGCCGACGGCCAGCGAGATGTCCCACAGCCCGTCGTCGAGGGGCGAACCGTCGGCGAGGGTGTCGATGTCGAAGGACGCCTCGAACCCGGCCTTCTCGTACGCGTACCGCCCCTCGTCCTCGTCGGCGCCGAGGTGCGGGGACGCGGTGTGGGTGACGGGCAGCCGGTACTCCGTACCCGTCTCCCGCTCGCGCACGACGAGTTCGGTGGTGACGTCGTACGTCTCCACCCGGTGCAGATACGCGTATCCGGCCAATCGCACCCGGGTGCCGCGCAGTTCGGCCCGCGAGACATGATGCCGAACTTCAACTTCGGCTATATCGGCTATTTGGTGTCTTTCGTGCTGTCTCGGAGAGTCCGTTTCGGGCACGGTCATCGTCACGTTCTCCAAAAAGTGCGAAGGGCGAAATGCGAAGGGTGAAACGTGGAGGGTGAAGTGCGAATGCGTGCGCCGTTATCGGGTATGCGTGGCGACTGGGTGGTGAAGATACCGTGACCTGATCGTGCCTTCAAGGTTAGAGCGCCGTGATCATCCTGGTCGGCGGGGTGAGCCGGGTCACCCTTGAATGCCCGCTTTGTTCCTTCCGTGCGCGGGCGGATTACGAACTCTGCTAAAACGTCGACATGGACATGGGCACCGGCATGGGCAACGAGCTGTTCGGGCGTGCGCATGCCCGGCAGCGCTGGGCGGCGCGCGGTGCGCTCGGAGCCGCCGGGCTGGCGGTGCTGCTGCCGATCGGATACGCGGGAATGGGCAGCCTGCTGCTCGCGGCGGTCGGCGTCGGCGGGGCCGTGCTCACCGCCTCCGGCCTGTGGTGGGCGCTCGCCCGGCGCGGCTTCGTGCGGGCCGTTGGGGCGGTGCTCGCCGTCGCCACCCCGGTCGCCGTCGTCGCCCTCTTCGCCGCCGCCAATCTGCTGGGGCCCGCGATCGCCTCCCTCGCCCTGTGGGGCGTCGCCGTGTGGGCCGGGAAATTCGCGCTGAGCAGCACCAAGTCCCATGTCGTGCCGGTCCGCGAGTACGAGGCGCCGGCGCCCCTCCAGCCCTTCCTCCTCATGAACCCGCGCTCCGGCGGCGGCAAGGTCGAGCGTTTCCGGCTGCGCGAGAAGGCCGAGCGGCTCGGCGCCCGCGTCCATCTGCTCGACCCCGACAAACCCGAGCCCGAGGACGTCGTCGCCCTGGCCCGGGAGGCGGTCACGGCCGGCGCGGATCTGCTCGGCGTGGCCGGCGGCGACGGCACCCAGGCCCTCGTCGCGGGCGTCGCCGCCGAACACGGCCTGCCCTTCCTGGTCGTGTCCGCCGGTACGCGCAACCACTTCGCCATGGACCTCGGCCTCGACCGCGACGACCCGGCGACCTGCCTCGACGCCCTCACGGACGCGGGTGGCATCGAGCTGAAGGTGGACCTGGGCTTCCTCGACAGCGGAGCCGGAGGCGGGGCCGGCGACGGTACGGCGGACAGCCGCCCCTTCGTCAACAACGCCTCCTTCGGCGCGTACGCCTCGATCGTGCAGAGCCCCGCCTACCGCGACGACAAGGTCGGCACCACCCTGGGCCTGCTGCCCGAGCTGCTCACCTTCGAGCGCGGCCCGACGCTGACCGCACGGGCGTACCCGCAGGCGGAGACACGGGACGGGGAGACCACCGTCCACGCGCCGCAGGCCCTGCTGGTCAGCAACAACCGCTACCGCATGGACGACCTGGCCGGCCTCGGCCGCCGTGAGCGGCTGGACGCCGGTGTCCTCGGCGTGCTCGGCATCAAGGTCGAGGACGCCGCCCAGGCCGCCGAACTGCTCCTCGGCCGGTACGCCACCGGCATGACCGTCGTCACCGCCCACGAGGTCGTCGTCGAGGCCGACCTGCCCGAGATCGAGGTCGGCCTCGACGGCGAGGCCCTCGTCCTGCCCACACCCGTCCGCTGCCGCGTCGAACCGGGCGCCCTGCGCGTCCGCGTCCCCCGTAACCGGCCCGGCGTTCCCGCGCCGACGCCTCCCATGGACTGGCGGCGGCTGCGCAAACTGGCGGCGACGGTGGGACGTACGGCACTGCCCCGCCGTACGACGGACGCCCTGAACCGGCGTCGACAAGGGTCGGCCCCGCAGGGTAGGGATGGGGCATGAGCAACGGCGGGGAAGGCGGCGGAAGCAGGGGCGGGGACAGCCCGAGTGGGGACAGCCGGGGCGGGGGCCATGGCCGTGGCGGGAACAAGGGCGACGAGGGGCGGCTGGTCGGTGGCCGGTACCGGCTGACCGAGCGCATCGGCTCCGGCGGCATGGGCACCGTGTGGCGGGCCCAGGACGAGCTGGTCGAGCGTGAGGTCGCCGTCAAGCAGCCGAGGCTGCCCGGGGACCCGCAGGACGCCGCCCATCAGCGGATCGCGCACCGCCTCCACCGGGAGGCACGGGCCGCCGCGCGCGTCGACCATCCCTCCGCCGTCTCCGTCCACGATGTCGTCGTCGAGGACGGACTCCCCTGGATCGTCATGGAGTTGGTGCGCGGCGAGTCCCTGCACGAGGTGCTCCAGCGCGGCGCCATCGAGCCCGCCGAGTCCGCGCGCATCGGCCTCGCCGTGGTCGGCGCGCTGCGCGCCGCGCACTCCGTCGGGATCGTCCACCGGGACGTGAAGCCCGCCAACGTCCTGCTCGGCAGCCACGGCCGGGTCGTCCTCACCGACTTCGGCATCGCCCACATCATGGGCGAGGAATCCCTCACGATGAGCGGGGAGTTCGTCGGCTCCCTCGAGTTCATCGCCCCCGAGCGCATGTCGGGCCGGGGCGCGGGTCCGTCCTCCGACCTGTGGTCGCTCGGCGTACTCCTCTACGCGGCCGTCGAGGGCTGGTCCCCCTTCCGCCGTACGACCCTGGAGTCCACGCTCGCCGCGATCCTCGCCGCCGAGACGCCCCAGCCCCAACAGGCGGGCCCGCTCGGCCCGTTGCTCGTACGGCTGCTGGTGAAGGACCCCGCCGAGCGCCCCGACGCGGACGAGGTCACCGCGGCCCTGGAGGCGGTGGCCAAGGGCTGGCCGCTCCCGAAGGCGCCGGAGCGCGGGGAGTTGACGGTTGCTCAGGAGCCGTCCGGGATAAAGGAGTTCGCGGACGATGCGGGAACGGTGCGGTTGCGGGGGGACAGTGCTTTAGCCGAGCCCGTGTCCGAGACACCGGTACCTGGCACTCCCGTACCAGGCACCCCCGTACCCGAGTCCTCCCCGGAGACCCGGGCCGCCTCGCTGCCCGCGCCGAAGCCCGCGTGGCGCCGGCGTCCCCTGCGGGTGGCTCTCGTGGTCCTGGCCTGCGCCGTCGCTCTCGCGGCCGTGGGCCTGGTGTTCGAGGGCAGGAGTGTCGAGACCAGCGGCGGAGACTCGGCAGTCGCGGGGGAGGAGGGGCCCGGCACCCCGGCCGTCGTACCCACCTCCGTGCCCACCACCGCACCCACCTCCGTGCCCGCGCCGACGGAGGCCCTCCCCACCCTCGCCAGCTGGCTGGCCCACGAGGAGGAGGACCTGAAGGCGGTCCTCGCGCTGCCCCGCCAGTACGTCCGCTTCCACGAACAGGGCGACGCCGACGACCAGCCCCGGATGGCGATCTACGACAACGACGAGGTCATCCAGGTCCGCCTCACCCTGTGGGACAAGGCGCCGCGCTCGCCCATGGGCCAGGCGCAGCACGCCGCCGAGATCTGGTCGGGATACGGCCAGTCGAGCACCCAGTACACCAACACGACCGTCGGCGGCTACAAGTCCGTCCAGGCCGACACCACGTACGACACCGAGGGCAGGCTCGTCCGGGTCATGCAGGTGGAGATCCTGACCGACGACGGTCGGCTCTACGAGCTGCGCGTCGACATGCCCAAGGGGACGCCGGACGAGAAACGGGGGACAGAGGTCTTCAAGGGGGCGCGCGACCAGCTCGAAATCGAGAAGTAGCGCCTCCTGGTCGAGGAGAAGTGATTCAGATCGCCGTCCCCTGGGTGGGCGCACGACGCCCAACGCCCTGATCAGCGGATTCGTTGCCAGTGCTCACTGGCGGCATGGCCGTGAGGGTCGGCGGCTTGTGCGTAGACAGTGAATCCGGGTTACCCATGGGTACCCAAAGCCTCCGAGCCGTCATACCCTGCGGCTCATGACGGACTCGCAGGCCCCGGTAAAGCCCGGCACCGACGCCCCCACCGGTACGAACCCCCTGGCCCCCGCGCCCACAGGCGCCCGCACCGCCGCGGACGTGGTCACGCCCGAGCTGGTCGCCCAGCTCACCAAGGGTGTCGTCGGCTCCGGCCGCACCGCCAACCACACCCCGTTCACCGGCGAGAAGCTGGCCGACCTGCCCGAGTCGACCCCCGAGGACGTGGAGAAGGCGTACGAGCGGGCCCGCGCCGCGCAGGCCGTCTGGGAGCAGACACCGGTACGGCAGCGCGCCGCCGTGCTGCTCCGCTTCCACGACCTGGTGCTGGCCCGCCAGGCCGAGGTCCTCGACCTCATCCAGCTGGAGACCGGCAAAGCCCGTCTGCACGCCCACGAGGAGGTCCAGGCCGTCGCCGTGGCCGCCCGTCACTACGGCCGCATGGCCCCCAAGTACCTGAAGCCGAAGCGGCACGCGGGCGCGATGCCGACGCTCACCAAGGTCACCGAACTGCGCCACCCGCGCGGGGTGGTCGGCCAGATCGCCCCCTGGAACTACCCGCTGGAACTCTCCGTCGGCGACGCGATCCCGGCCTTCGTCGCGGGCAACGCGGTCGTGATGAAGCCGGACACGGAGACCTGCCTCACGGCCCTGTGGGCCCGGGACATCCTCATCGAGGCCGGTCTGCCCGCCGATGTCTTCCAGGTTGTCCTCGGCGAGGGCCCGGTCGTCGGCCCCGAGGTCGTCAAGCACGCCGACTACGTCTCCTTCACCGGCTCCACCCGCACAGGCCGCGAGGTCGCGCAGGGCGCCGCCGCGCGACTGGTCGGGGTGTCGCTCGAACTCGGCGGCAAGAACGCCATGTTGGTCCTGGAGGACGCCGACATCGAGAAGGCGGCGGCGGGCGCGGTCCGGGCCTGCTTCTCCTCCGCCGGCCAACTCTGCATCTCCATCGAGCGGTTGTACGTCCACGAGTCGATCGCGGACGCGTTCGTCGAGCGCTTCGTCGCCCGGACGAAGGCGATGCGGCTCGGCAAGTCCCTTGCGTACGGCGCCGACATGGGCTCGCTGGTCGGCGAACGCCAGCTGGAGACGGTCACGAAGCACGTCGACGAGGCGGTCGCCAAGGGCGCGAAGGTCCTCGCGGGGGGCACGGCCCGCCCCGACATCGGCCCCTACTTCTACGAGCCGACCATCCTCGACGGCGTCGAGACCCCGATGGCCGTCTGCGCGGAGGAGACCTTCGGCCCGGTCGTCTCCATCTACCGCTTCAAGACGGACGACGAGGCGGTGGCCCTCGCCAACTCCACGCCGTACGGCCTGAATTCCTCGGTCTGGACGAAGAGCGCCGCCCGTGGCCGCGCGGTCGCCGCCCGCGTCCGCTGCGGCACGGTCAACGTCAACGAGGGCTACGCGTCCGCGTACGGCAGCGTCCAGTCGCCCATGGGCGGCATGAAGGACTCCGGCCTCGGCCGCCGCCATGGCTCCGAGGGCATCCTCAAGTACACCGAGGCCCAGACGATCGCCCAGCAGCGCCTGCTGCCGATGGCTCCGGCGCTGGGCATGGACGACGAGAAGTACGCGGAGTTCATGAGCAGGAGCCTGCGCGTGATGAAGGCATTCCGGCTGAGGTAAGTCCCCTGTGCCGGGGGCGCGTTCAGCAAGTTCTGTTCTCAACGAGGAGAGCAAGTGTCGTACGACAGTGATCACGACTACGCCTATGACTACGACGTCCTCGTCGTCGGCTCCGGGTTCGGCGGCTCCGTCACCGCCCTGCGCCTGACCGAGAAGGGGTACCGGGTAGGCGTACTGGAAGCAGGTCGCCGCTTCACGCGCGACACGCTCCCCAAGAACTCCTGGGACCTCAAGAACTACCTCTGGGCCCCCAAGCTCGGCCTGTACGGCATCCAGCGCATCCACCTGCTGGGCAACGTGATGGTGCTGGCGGGCGCAGGCGTGGGCGGCGGCTCGCTGAACTACGCCAACACCCTCTACGTACCGCCGAAGCCGTTCTTCGACGACCCCCAGTGGCGCGAAATCACGGACTGGCAGGAGGAGTTGAGCCCGTACTACGACCAGGCCCGGCGCATGCTCGGCGTACGGCTCAACCCGACGATGACCCCGTCCGACGTCCACCTGAAGGCGGCGGCCGAGCGGATGGGCGTAGGCGACACCTTCCATCTCGCGCCGGTCGGCGTCTTCTTCGGCGACGGCGAGGACGCGGAGGGGTCGGTGAAGGCGGCGCCGGGAGAGCAGGCCCCGGACCCCTACTTCGGCGGCGCCGGGCCCGCGCGCAAGGCGTGCACCGAGTGCGGTGAGTGCATGACGGGCTGCCGGCACGGCGCGAAGAACACCCTCAACGAGAACTACCTCTACCTGGCCGAGAAGGCGGGCGCGGTCGTCCACCCCCTGACGACGGTCGTGTCCGTCACGGACGACTCACGCGGCGGCTACGCGGTCGCCACGCTCCCGACGGACGGGAAGAAGGGGGCGAGGGGGAAGGGCGCGAAGGGGAAGGGCGAGGGGCGGACGTACACGGCCCGCCGTGTGGTCCTCGCGGCTGGCACGTACGGCACCCAGACCCTCCTCCACCGGATGAAGGCGGGCGGTCAACTCCCGTACCTCTCGGGGCGGTTGGGCGAGCTGACCCGTACCAACTCGGAGGCGTTGGTCGGCGCCCAGACCGACAACCGCCGCTACCGCAGAGCGACCGGCGAGGCGAAGGTCGACTTCACGCGCGGGGTCGCCATCACGTCCTCGGTCCATCCCGATGAGAACACCCACATCGAACCCGTCCGCTACGGCAAGGGCTCGAACTCGATGGGCGGCCTGTCGATCCTCCAAGTCCCGTACGCGGAAGGGTCGTCGAGGGTCCTGGGCTGGCTGGCGAACGCGGCTCGCCACCCTCTCCTGGTGCTGCGCTCGATCTCCAACCGTCAGTGGTCGGAACGGACCATCATCGGCCTGGTGATGCAGTCCCTGGACAACTCCCTCACCACCTATCTGAAGCCGAAGGGCGCGGGCAAAGGCCTTTTGACGGCGCGTCAGGGACACGGCGCCCCCAACCCCAAGCAGATCAGGGCCGCGACGGAGAGCGCCTCGGCGATCGCCGAGGAGATCAACGGCTTCGCCGGCAGCAACGTGGGCGAACTGATGGGCATGCCGCTGACCGCCCACTTCCTCGGCGGCTGTCCGATCGGCGACTCACGCGAGACGGGCGTGATCGACCCGTACCACCGCCTCTACGGCCATCCGGGCATCTCGGTGGTCGACGGCGCCGCGGTCTCCGCGAACCTGGGCGTCAACCCGTCCCTCACGATCACCGCCCAGGCCGAGCGCGCGATGTCGTACTGGCCGAACAACGGCGAGGCCGACCCGCGTCCCGTCCAGGGAGCGGCGTACGAGCGTCTGCAGCCGGTCGAGCCGAAGGCGCCGGCGGTCCCGGCGGAGGCGTTCGGCGCGCTGCGGCTGCCGTTCCTGGGGATGCCGACGGTGCCGGAGAAGGCTCCGAAGAAGGCCCTGAAGAAGGCTCTGTAGCGCGAAGAGGCCGCAGAGCGAAGAGGGCTCTGTAGAGCAAAGGGAACTCTGTGGAGCAAAAGAGAAGGACCCGCACCCCCCTCCGAGTGCAGGTCCTTCCCTTGTCCTTGTGGAGGCCGGACTACGCCTCCGTGCCCGCCTTCCGACGACGCATCGCGAACACCGCGCCCGCACCGGCGACGACGGCGACTCCGCCGACGAGGCCGATCATCGGCAGGGCGGAGCTGGAGCCGGTGTCGGCGAGGTTGCCGCTCGGCAGGTCGGAGACGTTGCCCTGGGGCTTCTGGACCGAGTCCTTGGAGCCGCTGTCGCTCGGCGTGGCCGAACCCGGGTCGGTGTTCGAGGAACCGGCCTTCAGGACCTGGAAGTCGTACTGTGCCCAGCCCTCGGCGATGCAGTCCTGGCCGTCGACATTGTCGATGTAGGCGCCGGAGCCGAAGGAGTACGCGTCGCCCGCGGGGGCCTGCTTGTCGATGCTGACGCGCAGGTCGACGGACTGGCTCGCCTTCGCCTTCAGCTTCTCGACGTAGAAGAAGTAGTCACCGGCCCACTCGTCGTCGCCGATGCGGTCCCAGGTGCCGGTCTCGGGGTTCTTGAACTCCAGGTCGACGTACGGGCTGAGGAACTTCGCCTCGTCCAGCTCGTAGTTCTCGACCTCGGCGTAGAAGGCGACGCCCTTGAGGTCGGTCGTCGAGTCGTTGGTGACGACCAGCTTGAAGGCGTGGAAGCCGTCGCCCGCGACGATCTTGCCCGGCAGCCCCTTGATGTCGGCGGACACCTGGGCGTTGCTGTAGTCCTCGTCGAGGTCCTCGCAGAACGGGACGTCCGGGTCCGTCGGCTCCTCGCTCGGCTCGGCGGAGACCGAGGGGGAGGCGGAGTCGGACGGGGAGGCCGAGGTGGAGTCGCTCGGGCTCGGGCTCGCGCTCACCGAGGCGGTGGAGGACGGCGCGTCGGACGGCAGGCCGGTGTCGGAGGGCGCGGTGTCCGAGGGCGTCGCCGACGTGCTGTAGCTCGGGGTCTGCGAGGGGGTCTCCGTGACGGCCGGCGGCTCGCTCGGCGTGGCCGAGGTCGACTCGTCGGCGAACGCGACGGGCGCGGACAGCAGCGCCAGCGGGGCTATGACAGCCGTCACCGCTGCTGCGGCCATGGCTCGGCGAAGCTTCATGAAGACCTCACGACCTCGGAACGTCCAGGTGCGGGGCACGGATGTGACCCCTGGTTCTGAACGTGTGACATGCGGCGGCTGTGAATGGTTGCTCTTCACTCACAGGAAATTTATGTGCGCTGGGTCACATGTGAGGTGGTGTGTCGTCTTCGGTGCCGGGCGTGGCGATGGCAAAGGGCCCCGCGGGACGGAGCCGCGGGGCCCTTCTCCGTCAGCACCGGCGTCAGGGCAGCGCCGGTGCCTGGGGGGAGCGGCGCCGGGGGGTTGCGCCGCGTTGTTGGTCTGTGGCCACTGGTCGGCGCCCCGGCGTACGGGGGGCGCACGCCCGGTCTGGACCAATGGCAGTCAGGGGTTACACGTCAATACGGTTGCCTGCTACGGGACTTGGGGTCGCTCTTGCATCGTGCTCGAAGGCCGTCGAGTACGCAACCTTTTGACCCGGCCTTGTGCTTTTTGACCTTGGACTTGGCCTTGACCTTGGACTTGGCTGTCTCCGTCTTGACCTTGAGCTTTGTCGGCCGACTCCGGGCGTCCCCGGAGCCGACCGTTCTCGGGGGTGACCGGGCTGCTGTCCCCTGCCGTCCGGTCACAACCCTGGAGCCACGCGTGGTTTGTGCGGGCCCGCCCCTGGCTGGCACGGACACCGGTACCAACGAAGACCGCGGACGACGGTCACGCGCCGGACGGGTGAGACAGCGCCCGAACTCACATCCGACCTCGAATAGGACCTCGCATACGGCCTCAGATCCGGCCCCGGCACAGCTCCAGCAAGGTCATCGCGAGGGAGGTGCCGGGCCTGCCCAGCGCGTCCCGGTAGTGGCTGAGGATCTCCATCTCCCGGGACAGGTTCACGCGCCGCCCGCCGGAGGAGATGCGCGCCTCCTGGACGACCGCGGACACGGCCATCCGTTCCTGGACGAGACCGATGATCCGGTCGTCGAGGGCGTCGATGCGTGCACGGGCGTCGGCGATCACATCGGCGGTGTCGGCGGTGCTGGCTGTGTCGGCGGTGTCGGTGGTGGTCATTCGGGGCTCCTTGTCGGACGGGACGGTGTGCCCCGGATCGGCAGGACCCGGAAACGCCAGACGCCCCGGGCCTTGTCGGCCCGGGGCGCCTGGGAAGTCGCTTGTCAGTTGCTCAAGCAGCACGACCATGGCAGCCGGCGGGCCGGTTGCCATAGGTAAAGAGGAAGGTCGGGTGCGTGAGCATGGGGGTCAGTATGCACTGAGAAGGGTGCCCTTCCAAGCCGGGGCTTGATCTTTCAGCGCCGGGCGGCACCATCCAGCCCGTCCGGCGTTTGAGGACAAGGCCGGTTCAGGGCCGTAGCGGGGGTCTGGGGGTGCAGCCCCCAGTGACGGCAAGGTGTCCAACCTCCACCCCGGTAGAATCACCCGCACAGACCCCCGCCCAACCGCCGGAAGGCCCCCGTGTCAGCAGCGACCCCCGCCCCCGACACCGTCCTGGTCGTCGATTTCGGTGCGCAGTACGCCCAGCTCATCGCCCGCCGAGTCCGCGAGGCCCGGGTCTACAGCGAGATCGTGCCGAGCACCATGCCGGTCGAGGAGATGCTCGCCAAGAACCCGGCGGCGATCATCCTCTCCGGCGGCCCCTCCTCCGTGTACGCGGAGGGCGCCCCGACCGTCGACCGCGCCCTCTTCGAGGCCGGCGTCCCCGTCTTCGGCATGTGCTACGGCTTCCAGCTGATGGCGACCACCCTCGGCGGCACGGTCGACAACACCGGAGCCCGCGAGTACGGCCGTACGCAGCTCGCCGTCAGCAAGCCGTCCTCGACCCTCTTCGAGGGCACCCCGGCCGACCAGTCGGTGTGGATGTCGCATGGCGACGCCTGCTCCGCAGCCCCCGAGGGCTTCTCGGTCACCGCGTCCACGGACGTCGTCCCGGTCGCCGCCTTCGAGAACGACGAGAAGAAGCTGTACGGGGTCCAGTACCACCCCGAGGTCATGCACTCCACGCACGGCCAGCAGGTCCTCGAACACTTCCTCTACCGGGGCGCGGGCCTGACCCCGTCCTGGACCACCGGCAACGTCATCGACGAGCAGGTGGCGCTGATCCGCGAGCAGGTCGGCGACAAGCGCGCCGTCTGCGGGCTCTCCGGCGGTGTGGACTCGGCGGTCGCCGCAGCCCTCGTACAGAAGGCCATCGGCTCCCAGCTGACCTGCGTGTACGTCGACCACGGCCTGATGCGCAAGGGCGAGACCGAGCAGGTCGAGAAGGACTTCGTGGCCTCGACCGGCGTCACGCTGAAGGTCGTCGACGCCGAGGAGCGGTTCCTGAACGCGCTCGCCGGGGTTTCCGACCCCGAGGAGAAGCGGAAGATCATCGGGCGCGAGTTCATCCGCGTCTTCGAACAGGCACAGGCCGAGATCATCGCGGACGAGGGCCCCGAGGTCGCCTTCCTGGTGCAGGGCACCCTCTACCCCGATGTGGTCGAGTCCGGTGGCGGCACCGGCACCGCCAACATCAAGTCCCACCACAACGTGGGCGGCCTGCCGGAAGACCTCGAATTCCAGCTGATCGAACCTCTCCGCAAGCTCTTCAAGGACGAGGTCCGGATGGTCGGCCAGGAGCTGGGGCTCCCGGACGAGATCGTCCAGCGCCAGCCCTTCCCCGGCCCCGGCCTCGGCATCCGGATCGTCGGCGAGGTCACCAAGGACCGCCTCGACCTCCTCCGCGAGGCCGACGCCATCGCCCGCGAGGAACTGACGGCCGCCGGCCTCGACCGCGACATCTGGCAGTGCCCGGTGGTCCTCCTCGCGGACGTCCGCAGCGTGGGCGTCCAGGGCGACGGCCGCACGTACGGCCACCCGATCGTCCTGCGCCCGGTCTCCTCCGAGGACGCGATGACCGCCGACTGGTCCCGCCTCCCGTACGAGGTCCTGGCGAAGATCTCGACCCGCATCACGAACGAGGTCGCCGACGTCAACCGAGTCGTCCTCGACGTGACGAGCAAGCCGCCGGGCACCATCGAGTGGGAGTAATCCTGCGGCGGAGCAACCCTCTGACCGTCTAGGTCCGCTTGAGAGTCCGCACCGGCTCTCCGGGCGTCCAGACCTGGACGACCAGATACTTCTCGTCCTCGACGTAGGTCCGTACGACCTCCGTCAGCTCGGTGCGGAAGAGGTGGAACGGCTCCGGCGGTTCCACCTCTTCGGCGTACGCGGCCTTGGCGGCCGGATCCTCCACCTCGTACGCCCGCCCGCTCACCCTGACATCGCCCCCGCCCATGTCCGTCCCCGCCCCGGGGTTCGCCTGGAGGGCGAAGCGGGGATCGCGGCGCAGATCCCGTGCTTTGAGCGAGTCCGGCATCATCGCCAGCCACAACTCACCGTTCAGGAAGCGGACTTCGAGACCGGAGGTGCGCGGCGAGCCGTCCTGGCGGAGGGTGGCGAGGGTGTGATGGGTGAAGGCGCGGAAGCGCTCCTCGACGGTTTCGGCCAGTTCGGGTTCCGTGGTGGTGAACACTGCCCAGTTCATGGGACCGAGTCTGACGCGGATACCCGACATCCTGTGACGTGTATTCGCTGGTGTCCCGTAGGTATCTTGCTGTCATCCCGCAGGCATCCCGTGGGTGTCTCGTATTCGTCGCTGTCCGGGGCTCGTCCGTGTCTCGGGTGGGTCTCGGGACCCTGTCTCCGGTATCTCTTTTATCTCTTCTCAACCATCCCTGTTCTCCTGCGCGGACCGACGGTAACTTCCGCTCCGTAAAGGAACCCAGTGCTGGAGGACCTATGCACGGGCCCACTCCGCCCCTGCCGCTGCCCACCGACCAGTTGCAGTTCGCGATGCCCCCGATGTACGAGTCGCTCGACGACGAGCGCAGGCACCGCAAGGAACGGCTGGCCGGTGCGCTCAGGCTGTTCGGGCGGCTCGGCTTCGAGGACGGCGTCTCGGGGCACATCACGGCGCGCGACCCGGAGTACAGCAACTGCTTCTGGGTGAACCCGTTCGGGATGCCCTTCAAGCACGTCACCGTCAGCGACCTGGTCATGGCCAACCAGGACGGCCAGGTCATCGAGGGCCGCTACCACATCAACCAGGCGGCCTTCACCGTGCACGCCCAGGTGCACGCCGCCCGCCCGGACGTCGTCGCCGTCGCCCACTGCCACTCGGTGCACGGCCGCGCCCTCTCCGCCCTCGGCGACCTCCTCGACCCGATCACCCAGGAGAGCTGCGCCTTCTACGAGGACCACGCCCTGTACGACGCCTACACGGGCGTCGCCGTGGACGCCGACGAGGGCCGGCGGATCGCGTCCGCGCTGGGCACCCGCAAGGCCCTCGTGCTGCGCAACCACGGGCTGCTCACGGTGGGCGACTCGGTGGACGCCGCGGCCTGGTGGTTCCTGTCGATGGAACGGTCGAGCCAGGTCCAGCTGACCGCGAGGGCGGCCGGCCGGCCCATCCTCATCGACCACAAACAGGCGGTCTCGACACGGGAGCAGCTGGGCGGAGACCTGGTCGCGTGGATCAACTACCAGCCACTGTGGCGGGACATCAGCAGGAGCGAGCCGGATCTGCTGAGCTGACGGCGACCGGGGATGCCGGTGGGCGGGCCGGACCGGAGACTCCGGATGAGCCGGATGAGCCGGATGAGCCGGGCGAGTCAGAAACCCCGGAGGACGGCCGCCTTGGTCGTCGTGAACTCCTCGTCCGTCAGCACGCCCTCGCGGTGCAGCTCGCCCAACTCCCGGAGCCTGCGCAGGAGTACGTCGTGATGGTCGGACTGCGGCGGGACCGCGGGCGTGAGCCGGGGGCGTTCCACATAGTCGACCGCCCGGGTGGAGGGGTGCGGCAGCCGGGCGGTGACCGCCGTCGCGACGAGCGCCGTGAGCAGGTCGCGGCGGGCGCTGCCCCACAGGTCGAGGGCGTACGGGTCCTTCTCGGGCGGCAGCTTGGAGAACACCGTCTCGCGGGTCACGAAGCGCATGAAGCCGTCCGCGTAGCCGGAGTTGGGCAGCCAGTCGACCTGGACGAGATCGTGGACGGAGACGATGCGTGGCCCGGTGGCCCGCTTGACCCGGTCGGAGGTGTCGGCCCAGTCGATCCGGATCTGCGTACCGTCGAACGACACCATGCCGTCGCTGGACCGCACCGACACCGGCACGGGCGGACCCGGAAGCAGATACGCCTTCGCCGGTTCCTTGGGCACCTGGTCGAGGAGCAGGGCGTGCCGGATCTCCTCGGCGATGTACTCGGCGACTCCGGACCGGTCGATGTCCACCGTCAGCCGGTACGGGTCCGCCGCGTCCGGCAGCCGTCCGCCCGTCGCCTGGAGCAATGGGTCGGCGCCCTCGCGCAGCCGCAATCGCAGCCGCCCACGCTTGCGTTCGGGTTCGTAGACGATGCCAGAAACCGCCTCCAGAGGCACGGCGACCTCGCCGTACGTCTGCCGGAACAGCGGCACGGAACGGTGGAGCCCCGGCGTGATCCTGACCGTGCTGCCGTCGAAGGCCCAGGTCCCGTCGCGCTGGATGATCTCGGCCATACGCAAATTCTCGCAGCCGGGTCAACACGGGGGTCGCGGTTTCACTCGCCTTTTCCCTTGCCGGGGCCGACCTGCCGTACGCGGAGGGTGTTGCGTAGGGCACAATTCGCTCTCGTCGCGGGGGAGTTGTACGGCGGTCGGTTGAGCGGTTCGGGTGTGCGGTTCGGTTGGCGATCCGCGCGTGTGTGGTTCGGGCTTCGGGTGCGGGAAGGCAGGCGTCGGGCGTGGCGGTGCAGGAGGCGAGACAAGGTGTGCTGCCCGGGGAACACGGGGGCGGCTGCACCTGCGGGGACTGCCCGCACGGGGCACGTACGGGACACCGGCGTGCGGTCGCCGAGTTCCTGCTCATGCGGGACGGGTTCGCGGCCGGACAGGGGCTGCCGGCGGCGGTGGCCCATTCGGCCTCGGCCTCCCGCCAGTGGGTCTCGGACGAACTGACCCAGTCCGCGGCGGTCGTCGCCGAGCGCGGCCGGGCCGAGGGCGAGGTGTGGCTCGCCCGCCTGTGGCGCCGTACGGCGTTCACGGTGTGGGCGCTGATCGGCGTTCTGCTGCTCGTGCAGGCGCTCACCGCGATCGGGGTGGGCTGGACGTCCGCCCGGACGGCCGGGCTGGTGGCCGCCGTCCTGGTCGGCGGCGCGCTGACCGCCGCGTCCTGGCTCCACCGGGCGCGGGGCGGGGCACTGGCACCCCTGATCGGCGAGGACAACCGCCTCTCGACGTCACGTGTCGTGGCGGCGGTCTGGGTGCTGTTCGTGGCGTACGCCGTGCTCGTGCTGGTCGGCCGGCTGGCGGCGGCCTCCAGCCACGAGGAGCGCGACGCGCTGATCGCCGGCCTCGAACTCGCCCGGGGCGCGGGCGTCGTGACCGTCCTCGCGGTCGTGTGCGCGATCGCGGTGCTCGTGCGCAGGGTGGTCGGCCTGCGTGTCCTCGGCCAGCGCCTCCAGAAGGTACGGGCGGACCGTCCCCGCGCGGCCGACCTCCTGACGGACGACTCGGGCCGCGGCACCTTCGCGGACATCCAGTACGTGATGATCGGCACGGTCGCTCTCCTCTTCGCGGTCGTACGGCTGGCTCGGCGTCCGGATCAGTTGCCGGACCTGCCGTGGGGGCTGGCGGTGGTGGTGCTGGTGTCGGCGGCGACCTATGTGGCCGGCAAGTACGCGGAGGGCGGCCGGCCGGTGATCCTTTCGGTCGTCCGGTCCCGGGAGGCGGGCGACCTGGACGCCCCGATCCGCACCGGCGACGACATCGAGATCCGCGGCGCCGGCTTCGTGCCCCCGGGCGCGGGCACCGCTGACCGGCTCTCCCGCATGGTCGTCCGCATCGGCCCGGTTCACGTCCATGTCCCCCTGGTCCCGGTGCCCGGCGGCTTCAGCAACCCTCGCGACGAGGTGCTGACGGTGCCGGTACCCGCGGACGTGGAGCCGGGGCGGGTGGAGGTCCAGGTGGTCACCGCGGCGGGCGTGGAGACGAACCGGTGCGTGATCGATGTGACGGACTGATCGATGTGACGGTCTGAGGGTCTGCCTCCTGGTGGTGGTTGCGCAGGCCTGGCGCTCGGTCGCCGCTGCTTCCCGGCCAAAGGCTGAAATTTGGCGTACTGGAAGTGAGCGAGGTCACGTCGGCGTACGTATCGTCTGTTGAGGGGTCAACGTATGGCGGGCGAGAGGCGGCTAAGAGCGATGACTCACAGCACTCGAACGGACACGCACTCTCCTTATCTGGACGGCGAGCGGGACTGGCGGGACACGGCCACTCGTTACGCCCTGCTGCCCCTGCGCGTCTTCCTGGGCGTCACCTTCATCTATGCCGGTCTGGACAAACTCACTGACAGCTCCTTCTTCGCCGACTCCGGATCGGGTTCGGTCGGTGATCTGATGCGTACGGTCCGGGACTCCTCCGCCATCCCGGCCCTGGTGGACCTCGCCCTCAAGAACCCCGCCGGCTTCGGCTACGCCATCGCCTTCGGCGAGCTGGCCGTCGGTATCGGCACGCTGCTCGGGCTGCTGGCGCGGCTGGCGGCGGTCGGCGGCGCGTTGATCTCGCTCAGCCTCTGGCTGACCGTGAGCTGGGCCTCCGACCCGTACTACTTCGGCAACGACCTCCCTTATCTGATGGCCTGGCTCCCGCTGGTTCTCGCCGGTGCGTCCGTCTTCTCTGTGGATGCCGCCCTGCGGGGGCGACGGCGGCAGCGGTCCGAGGGATATCGGTAGCCGCGGTGGTGAGGTGAGTGGTTGGCCGGTCATTGGCCGACGCTCAGTTCGGTATCTCCGGGTGGCTTGAGGGGGCTGCCGCCTCCGGTGTGTCGGCCGGGGGTGTCGGCGTGCGGCGGGTCTTCCTGCGGCGGCGTATCGCTCCGGTCAGGAGGGCCACGGCGCCTGCCAGGGCGAGGCCGAAGACCAGGAGGGGGATCACCGCGAACCACGGTGTCTCCCAGGCGTCGCCCGCGTCGCCGACATAGGTGATGCCGGCGATGGTGACGAAGATGCCGGCGATCAGCTTTCCGGGCTGGAACTCATGACGTAGCACGGGTCACCTCCGCCTGTCCCAGGCCGACCCCGAGGTCGAGGACGACCGTGCCCACGTTGGCGCCGCCCGCCGGTGCCAGCGTGACTTGCTTGTGCTTGCCCGGTGCCACGTCCACGTCCTGTTTGCCGTCGCCGGGCAACTGGATGTCACCTATCCCCACCTCGATGTCCGCCTTCACCGTCGCGTTCTTCGGCACGATCACCTCGATCCGGCCCACGCCCACCTCGACCGCTGTCGTCACCGTCTGCCCCTTGGCGAGGCGCAGCCCGGTCAGGTCCAGGGTGGCTTCGCCCGTGCCGACGTCGTACCTCGGTTGTACGTTCGCCACCGCGGTCGGGGTCCACTCCCTGTGCGCCCAGTGGGCGCTGACGTCCTTGGGCAGTGCGGCCGAGCCTGCCAGCAGGGCCGCTGTGATGATCGCCAGGAAGACCGAGCCGGCTCCGGTACGGCCGAGGAACGCGCTGACGGCTATGCCGACGCCGAACACCGTGAGCGCGCAGGCCAGGCCGGTCTGCAGGCTGGTGGCGAGTGCCTCCTCGTCCCATTTCGCGGCCGTGCCGAGGAATCCGGCGAGGAGGGCGAGCAGGAGGATCCAGCCGCCGATCCAGCGCGGGCCCCGCGGTTTCGGTGGGCTGGACCAGGCCGCCCGTATGTCCGCGGTCCGGCCGCCGTAGTTGCCGTGAGTGATGTTGCCCGGCACCGCGATGTCCCGGTCGAGGGTGCCCGGGGGGCCCCACAGATAGCCGGTCCCGCCGACGTGTGTGCCGTCCTTGACGATGGGGTCGCGCCACCACGAGGGGTAGGCGGAAGGGCCCGGGGGCGCCTTGGCCTCCGGCGGGGCGTCTGCGACGGCCTGGGCGGCCAGTGGGTCGGGGTCGGGGGCGCCGCGGTTGCGCGACCAGTAGCCGGCACCCGCGAGAAGGATGGACAGTATGACGGCGAAGGACAGCACCCCGCCGTTCTTCAGCATCGTCAGGAACACACCGCAGCCGACCAGCGCGAAGAGCACGGCCGCCAGCGCCTGGCCGTCCACTCGGCTGGTGAGCAGCTTGCGGACCTCGTTCTCCTCCTCGTCCTCGTACGGTACGAACAGCCAGGCGAAGCCGTAGAAGATGAGGCCGATGCCGCCGGTCGCGGAGAGCACCGCGAGCGTGATCCGGAAGATCACCGGATCCATGTCACAGGTCCGCCCCAGCCCCGCGCACACCCCGCCCAGCATCTTCTGCCGCCGGTCGCGCCGGAACCTGCCCGGCAGCTGCTCGTCGGCTGTGGCTGCCGCAGTCGCGTCCGTGTGCTCGGGCGCGCGCGGTTCCCCTTTCTCCGCGGGCGGTGGGGTTGCCGCGGCGGGTGCGGCATCCTGCGGCCCGGCGCCCGAGGAAGGGCGCGGGCCGGAGCCGGGTCCCGGACCCGTCGCGGCGTGTGCGTGATCTGTCATGCGTCCATGTTGGCGCTTGAGGCAGCTCGGCGGCAGTCGGGATGACCCTGGGCGAACCCTGATATCGGCCCTGAGGAGGGGCGGGGGAAGCGTTCGAGGGCAGGCGGGCCCGAAGATCAGGGGTGTCTCGGGGACCGACCCTGATGCCCGGGCCCGCCGCTCGTGTGAACATCGATGGCATGCCGGAAGCCGCAGCGTTGCCACTCGTCGAACCGCGGCCCCCGCGCAAGCTCTACCGCAGCAGCGACGGACGCTGGCTCGGAGGCGTGGCGCGAGGGCTCGCCGGGCATCTCGGGCTGCCGGTGATCTGGCTGCGCCTCATGTTCGTCGGCCTGTTCATGGCGGACGGACTCGGTGCGCTGCTGTATGCGGCCTTCTGGTTCTTCGTGCCGCTCGGTGTCGGCGGCGTCGACGCCCAGCGGCCCCCGTCCCTCGTCAGTGCGGAGACGTCGCCCGACGGCCGCCGCAGACTCGTCGCCCGCAAGCCGGACAAGGGGCAGATCGTCGCCCTGCTCCTCATGGTCGTCGTGGCCATGGTGTTCGTCGGCAATGTGAATCTCGGCGGGGGCGCCAAGGCCTATCTGTTCCCGACCGTGCTCGTCGCCGCGGGTGTCGCCCTGGTCTGGCGCCAGGCGGACAACGCACGGCGGGCCCGCTGGATGGAGGTCGGCAGCCGCCGGCGCACGCTCACCCTCGTCCGTGCCGCGGCCGGCGTCATGCTGGTCACGGCGGGCGTGTCCGGGATCTTCGTCCTGCAAGGCTCCGCCGCCCACCTCGGCTCGGTCCTCCAGGCAGCGCTCGCGGTGCTGGTCGGGACAGCGCTGCTGGCCGGTCCGTATCTCGTCCGGATGACCCAGGACCTCTCCGAGGAGCGCCTGATGCGCATTCGCGCCCAGGAGCGTGCGGAGGTCGCCGCGCATGTGCACGACTCGGTGCTGCACACCCTGACCCTGATCCAGCGCAACGCGGAGAGCGCGAACGAGGTGCGCCGTCTCGCCCGCGCCCAGGAGCGCGAACTGCGCAACTGGCTCTACAAACCCGAGGGCACCGGAAAGGAAGAGGCCGACGAACCCGACACCCTCGCCGAGGCGGTGCGGCGCAGCGCGGCGGAGGTGGAGGACAAGCACGGTGTTCCCATAGAGGTCGTGGTCGTCGGCGACTGTCCGCTCGACGACAGAACCGGCGCACAGATGCAGGCCGCGCGGGAAGCGATGGTGAACGCCGCCAAGTACGGTGGCGAGGGCGGCGCGGTACAGGTCTACGCCGAGGTCGAGGGCAGGACGGTCTTCGTGTCCGTCCGGGACCGCGGACCCGGCTTCGACCTCGACTCCATACCCGCCGACCGCATGGGCGTCAGAGAATCGATCATCGGCCGTATGGAGCGCAACGGCGGTACGGCGCGGCTGCGCGCGGTACCGGGTGGCGGCACGGAGGTCGAGTTGGAGATGGAGAGGGCGGAGAGTACGTCATGAGCGAGGCACAGGGGGAGAACAGGCGGACCGGTCCGGCCGGTTCGGCGGAGTCGGCCGAACCGACAGCGGCTGCAGAACCCACCACCGCACCCGCCGAGGGCGCCCAGGCCGGTGAGCCTGCCGGCAGCGGCAGCGGCAGTGGTGACGCGGTGGGGCGGCGGGTGCGGGTGGTTCTCGTCGACGACCACCGTATGTTCCGTACGGGGGTTCAGGCCGAGATCGGGCAGACCGAGCGGACCGGCGTCGAGGTGGTCGGTGAGGCCGCCGACGTCGACCAGGCGGTCACCGTCATCACCGCCACCCGGCCCGAGGTGGTCCTGCTCGACGTCCATCTGCCGGGCGGCGGCGGGGTCGAAGTCCTGCGCCGCTGCGCCCCGTTGATGGCCGACCCCGAGCAGCCGGTCCGTTTCCTGGCGCTGTCCGTCTCGGATGCGGCGGAGGACGTCATCGGCGTGATCCGTGGCGGTGCGCGGGGATACGTCACGAAGACGATCACCGGCACGGACCTCGTCGACTCGGTCTTCCGCGTCCAGGACGGCGACGCGGTGTTCTCGCCGCGGCTCGCCGGGTTCGTCCTGGACGCGTTCGCGTCCACGGACGCCCCGCCGGTGGACGAGGACCTCGACCGCCTCACCCAGCGCGAGCGGGAGGTACTGCGGCTGATCGCCCGGGGCTATGCGTACAAGGAGATCGCCAAGCAGCTCTTCATCTCCGTGAAGACGGTGGAGTCGCATGTGTCGGCGGTCCTCAGGAAGCTCCAGCTGTCGAACCGGCACGAGCTGACCCGGTGGGCCACGGCCCGGCGGCTTGTGTAGTCAAGCCACCCTCGTGGCCCCCGCGAACGGCATCTCGTCCAGGGGTGCCACCCGTACCGGCGCAGAGGGGTTCGGGGCGTGGATCATCTGGCCGCCGCCCACATACATGCCCACATGACTGATGCCCGAGTAGAAGAACACCAGGTCGCCAGGGAGGAGTTCGGACCGTGAGACACGTTGGCCGGCGTTGATCTGGGCGTAGGTGGTGCGGGGCAGGGAGATGCCCGCGGAGCGGTACGCGGCCTGCATGAGGCCCGAGCAGTCGAAGGCGTCCGGGCCGGTGGCGCCCCACACATAGGGGCTGCCGAGCTTCTGGTGGGCGTAGGAAACGGCCGCCGCCGCACGCGAGTTGGGTGCCTCGGCGACTCCGGAGGCCCCGGACGCCCCAGCGGCGTCGACGGCGCCGGCCGCCCCCAGCCCGTCCCGCGCACTCCCCGACGACCGTGAAGCATGCCCCCCGCTCCAGCTGCCGCCGTTGCCGCCGTCCGCCGCCGCGAGCCGGGCACGTTCCTCCGTGCTGAGGCGGGACAGCAGCCTGCGGGCCTCGCCCAGCTTTCCGGTCACCGTCTTCTTGTGGCGGTTCAGCTCGGCCTGGCGTGACTTGAGGGTCGTCAGCTCGACGTGGGCGGCCCCGCGCAGCTGCTCGATCTCCCGCAGCTGCCTGCGTACACGGGTCACGTCCGACGCCTGTCTGCTGCCCGCCCGTTCGGCGAACGCGGCGCCGGCGAGATAGCCGTCGGGGTCGTCGGAGAGGGCGAGTTGCAGCGCGGGGTCGAGTCCGCCGGAGCGGTACTGAGCCGCGGCCATCGAACCCAGCGCCTCCCGCGCCGAGTTGAGCCGGTCCTCCTTGCGGGCCGCCTCGTCCCGCAGGTTCCCCAGCCGCCGCTCCGCCCGCTCGGCCCTCTCCTTCGCTCCGTTGTACTTCTCGGTGGCGACCTCCGCCTCCTCGTACAGCTTGTTCACCTTGGCCTCGACCTGGGCCTGGGTCAGCTGTGGCTCGGCGTACCCGATGCCGTCGAAGCCGGTCGCCGTCGCCGCGCCCGCGAGGGCGATCGTGGCGGCGGTGCGGGCCGTACTGCCGTTGAGCGAGCGCTGTCGGGGCTTGCGGTGCGCTGCCACCGGGGCGTCACGTCCTTTCGTACGACCGCCACTACGTCGACCGCCGGAAGGCTGCCTGGGAAGCGGACCCAGGAGGGCGGTTGCGCGTCCGACGGCGGCCCGCACAGGGGGAGCGGTCCGCCGCCGGACTTTCTCGGCGGTGGTGTCCGACTGCCGCCCCTGGCCCGGGCGGCGGTGGGGAGCCGGTCACCTGGTGGAGGACGCTAAACCGGAGTGTGACGTGGGGGTAACGCCATGTACGGAACTGGCGTGAGCCGACCACCGGGTGACCGCATACGACCGTGATCGCGCTCCGCCGCCGCCGACTTCACGCAGACGGCTGACCGATGAGGAGGTTTGGGAGGCACATGGTGATTACACAGTGCTATGGGGTGCATATATGCGAGGTCTCCGAGTGTCGCGCGAGGCGCGCTGGATGCCTTGCGAACGCCCTTCACGGCCCGGTGTCATGCGGCTCGGGGGCCTCTGATTAGGCTCCGGGCCCATGGACGTACTCATCCATCTCTTCGTCGGCCTGCACATCATCGGCATCGCCTCGCTTCTTGGCGGGTTTCTCACCCAGATGAAGGCGATGGGGCAGGGCACGGCCCGCTTCGTGCCGGCGATGCTGCACGGTGCGTTCACCATGCTGGTCACCGGCGTCGCCCTGGTGGGCCTCAACCAGGCCGACGACCAGACGGTGAACAACGTCAAGATCGGCGTGAAGCTGGCGCTGCTGATCGTGATCCTCGGCCTCGTCTATGTGAAGCGGGACGACGAGACCGTGGACAAGCGGCTGTTCGGCCTGGTGGGCCTGTTCACCACGGCGAACATCTTCATCGCCGTGCTCTGGACCTGATGAGACCTGCCCGACCTGCCCGTCAGGCCGGGCGCACCACGCTGTGGATCGCCGACTCACCGTCGTAGAAGATCGATTCCTCGCGGACGTACGCACCCGGCTTCGGGGCGTGGATCATCATGCCGTTGCCGATGTAGAGGCCGACGTGGCTGATGTCGTCGTAGAAGAAGACCAGGTCACCGGGTTGGATGTCGGAGAGGGAGACCGTCGTGCCCGCGTTCACCTGGTCGTAGGTGGTGCGCGGGAGGGTGACTCCGGCGGCCTTCCAGGCGGCCTGGGTGAGGCTCGAGCAGTCGTACGAGTCCGGGCCGGTCGCGCCCCAGACGTACGGCTTGCCGATCTGTGCGCGTGCGAAGGTGAGGGCCTTCTCGGCCTTGGTGGCGTACGAGGAGTCGGTGGCCGGTGCCGTCGACGTGTCCGAGGCGGTGCCGCCCGTCGACTGCTGGGCCGCCGCGGCTGCCGCCGCTTCCTGCTGGCGCTGCTGCTCCGCCGCCTGCTGCTGACGGGCGAGTTCCTGCGCCTGGCGGCGGGCCTCCGCCTGCTTCTCCCGCTCGATCGCCGCGAGCCGTAGCTTCTCCTCGGCGGTGAGGCGGGAGAGGAGCTGGCGGGCCTGCGCGAGCTTCGTCTGGACGGTGGTCTTGGTCGTCCGCAGGTTGTCCTGGGACTCCGTGAGCGATTCGAGGCTCGCGGTGGCCTCCTGGCGCTTCTGCGTCGTCTCGGCCTGCTCCGTGATGTACTCGTCGACCGCGTCCTTCTGGCGGGCGGTCAGCCGGTCCATCAGCTGGTTCTGGTCGAAGTAGTCCTGCGGGTCGTCCGCGAGGAGGAACGTCGCCGTGTCGGGGGCGGCCGACCCGGTGCGGTACTGGGCCGCGGCGAAGGAACCGAGTTCCTCGCGCGCGTCGTTGAGCTTCTGGGTGCGCTGGGCCACGTCGTCCATCAGGGTGTCGACGCGCTTGCGCTGCTTGGAGGTCTTCTCCTTGGCGGAGTTGTACTTGTCGGTGGCCGACTCGGCCTGGCGGTAGAGGTCGCCGACCTTCGCCTCGACCTCCTCCATGCTCGGCTTGTCGTCGGCCGAGGGCGCCGGGGGAGTGGTGGGCTCCGTGGGCGCGGCGTTGGCGGTCTGGGACAGCAGCGCGACGGAGGTCAGGGCCGCCGTGGCGAAGGCGGGGGTCCGTATGCCTGCTACGCGCGTTCCCGTAGGACGCGACTTGCGGTGCGACGACGCCAAGAGAGGCGACTCCTTCCACGTTCCGCCTACCGGGTTAGCTGTCGGGTTCGGGCGGGTGGTTCGGAAGGGTTGCCCTACGGTCCTTGCCCTGGACGGCAGTCGGACCGATTCACCCCAAGTTTTCGGTGGGTCCCCGGCTCCTGCCGCACAGGGCGGCACGATCGGACTCGGCGGAGGCCGCGCGGCCCGGCGATGTTCGCCGGTGGGGGTCGAGCGGCCTGCAGGGCACGCTAACCAATTCGTGTGGCCCCTGTGAAGGTTGATGACCGCTATGCCCGATACGTTTTTGTGACCTCAACCCTAAACATTGCTCCCCGGAGTCGATCTGGAGGAGTGTGTGCCGCTTGGTCCGCACTTGATGTGTTCATACCGGTCCGGGATCTGCTGTCCGGACAGCCCGGCGGATGTTTTCGGGGTGGCGGCCGGTTGTCAGTGGGGGAGCCTAGACTCGGAGAGCGATGAGCAGCCTCTTTGACGACAGCTTCCTGGCGGACCTCCAGGGCCCTCGAGCCCACGAGGAGGAGCCCCCGCCGCCGCCCGAGGACGAGCATGCGCCGGAGCCCGTTCTGGACGACCTGTTCGGCGGGCAGTTCGACGCGCCGCCGGACCGGGACGCGTACTACCGCGACGGCGCCCCGCGCCCCGTGGTGGACCCGGCCGCGCTCCTGGACGGGCTGAACGAGAACCAGCGCGCGGCCGTCGTGCACGCCGACACCCCCCTGCTCATCGTGGCGGGCGCCGGCTCCGGCAAGACGCGCGTGCTCACCCACCGCATCGCGTATCTGCTCGGCGAGCGGGGCGTCCACCCCGGCCAGATCCTCGCGATCACCTTCACCAACAAGGCCGCCGGCGAGATGAGGGAGCGCGTCGAGCAGCTCGTCGGCCCGCGCGCGAACGCGATGTGGGTGATGACGTTCCACAGCGCGTGCGTGCGGATCCTCCGCCGGGAGAGCAAGCGGCTCGGCTTCACGTCCTCGTTCTCGATCTACGACGCGGCCGACAGCAAGCGGCTGATGGCGCTCGTCTGCCGCGACCTGGACCTGGACCCCAAGCGCTTCCCGCCCAAGTCGTTCAGCGCGAAGATCTCCAACCTGAAGAACGAGCTGATCGACGAGGAGGACTTCGCCGCCCAGGCGAGCGACGGTTTCGAGAAGACCCTCGCCCAGGCGTACGCGATGTACCAGTCGCGGCTGCGCGAGGCCAACGCGCTCGACTTCGACGACCTGATCATGACGACGGTCAACCTGCTGCGCGCCTTCCCGGACGTCGCCGAGCACTACCGCCGCCGCTTCCGGCACGTCCTCGTCGACGAGTACCAGGACACCAACCACGCCCAGTACGCGCTTGTACGGGAACTCGTGGGCACCGCCGAGCACCCGGTGGACGTACCGCCCAGCGAGCACGATCTGCGCCCCGCCGAGCTGTGTGTCGTGGGTGACGCCGACCAGTCGATCTACGCCTTCCGGGGCGCGACGATCCGCAACATCCTCCAGTTCGAGGAGGACTACGCGGACGCGACGACGATCCTGCTCGAACAGAACTACCGTTCCACGCAGACGATCCTGAGCGCCGCCAACGCGGTCATCGAGCGCAACGAGTCCCGCCGCCCCAAGAACCTGTGGACCAACGCGGGCGCGGGCGCGCAGATCACCGGCTACGTCGCCGACACCGAGCACGACGAGGCACAGTTCGTCGCCGAGGAGATAGACCGCCTGACGGACGCGGGCGACGCGAAGGCGGGCGACGTCGCCGTCTTCTACCGGACGAACGCCCAGTCCCGTGTCTTCGAGGAGATCTTCATCCGCGTCGGCCTGCCCTACAAGGTCGTCGGCGGTGTCCGCTTCTACGAGCGCAAGGAGGTCCGGGACGTCCTGGCCTACCTGCGTGTCCTCGCCAATCCGGAGGACTCGGTGCCGATGCGGCGGATCCTCAACGTCCCGAAGCGGGGCATCGGGGAGCGTGCCGAGGCGATGATCGACGCGCTCTCGCAGCGCGAGAGGATCAGCTTCCCGGCGGCGCTGCGGCGGGTGGACGAGGCGTACGGGATGGCGTCGCGTTCGACCAACGCGGTCAAGAAGTTCAACACGCTGATGGAGGACCTCCGTACGATCGTCGAGTCCGGCGCGGGCCCGGCGACCGTCCTCGAAGCGGTGCTCGAACGCACGGGCTATCTCGCCGAGTTGCAGGCGTCCACCGACCCGCAGGACGAGACCCGGATCGAGAACCTCCAGGAACTCGCCGCGGTGGCCCTGGAGTTCGAGCAGGAGTCAGGAGCGGCTGGAGCGGCCTCAGCGGCCGAAGACGCGGCGGCGGACGCCGAACAGCCCGCCGAGGGCGAGGCGGCGGCCCCGGCCGGGCTCGCCGCCTTCCTGGAGCGGGTCGCGCTGGTCGCCGACTCCGACCAGATCCCCGACGAGGACGACGACGGCTCCGGTGTCATCACCCTGATGACCCTGCACACCGCCAAGGGCCTTGAGTTTCCCGTGGTGTTCCTGACCGGCATGGAGGACGGCGTCTTCCCGCACATGCGTGCCCTCGGCCAGGTGAAGGAACTGGAGGAGGAGCGGCGGCTCGCGTACGTCGGCATCACGCGCGCGCGTGAACGGCTGTATCTGACCCGGTCGTCGCTGCGCAGCGCGTGGGGGCAGCCCTCGTACAACCCGCCCTCGCGTTTCCTGGAGGAGATCCCGGCGACCCATCTGGAGTGGAAGCGCACGGGCGGGATGGCTCCGGCGTCGTCCTCGGGTCCGGTCTCCGGGGTGGCGTCCTCGCTGTCGTCCTCGCGCTCGCGCTCCGCAGCCTCGGGTGCGTCCGGCTTCGCCACGCGTCGGGGTGGCGCCGAGAAGCCGGTTGTCGCGCTGGCGGTGGGGGACCGGGTCACGCACGACCAGTTCGGTCTGGGGACCGTGGTGGGTGTGAAGGGGACCGGCTCGAACGCGGAGGCGACGGTCGACTTCGGGGAGGACAAGCCGAAGCGGTTGCTGTTGCGGTACGCGCCTGTTGAGAAGCTTTAGCGCTCCGCGCGGGGTGCGGTGGTGATGGATCTGCGGGCCGGTGGGGGCTGGTCGCGCAGTTCCCCGCGCCCCTATCGGGGCGCCCCTTACAGGGCGCGATACGGCAGTGGTCCTGCTACGTCGGGTCCAGGCCGTGGCTGCGGAGCCATGGGAGGGGGTCGATCGCTGAGCCGCCTGCCGGGCGGACCTCGAAGTGCAGGTGTGGGCCGGTCGAGTTGCCGGAGTTTCCGGAGTACGCGATGGGGTCGCCGGCCTTGACCGTCGTACCGGACGGGACCTGGTAGCTGGAGAGGTGGCAGTACCACGTCTCCGTGCCGTCCTTGTCGGTCACGATCATCATGTTGCCGTACGCGCTGTTCCACTGCGTGCGGACGGTGCCGTCGGTCGCGGCCATCACCGTCGTGCCGTACGAGACCGGGAAGTCGATCCCGGTGTGCACGGACATCCAGTTGATGCCGGCCTGGCCGAAGTAGGCGCTGAGGCCCTTCTGCGCGACGGGCAGGGCGTACTTGGGGCGCAGGCGCTCCTTGCGGGCCGCTTCCGCCGCCGCTGCCTTCTTGTCGGCGAGCTGCTGGGCCTTGAGGTCGATACGTTCCTGCGTCCGGCTGGCCCGGTCGGCGAAGTCGTCGGCGCCCGCGGAGAGGCTCTCCAGCTGGGAGTCCAGCTTGTTGTTCGCGGTGGACGCCTTCACAGCGACGCCGTCCGACGCCGACGCCGTCGTGTTCTGCTCGTCGTCACCGCTCATGCCGCCCACGGAGGCGGCGGCGATGCCCGCGACCCCCATCACACAGGCGGACGGAACGGCGACGGTCAGCAGAGCGGAACGTTTGGCCGGGGTACGACGGCGGGACCGGCCCGCGTTGCGAGCCGCCGTACGGGACGCCGCGCGCCCGCCGGTGGGGGCCGTGCTCGGGACGGTCTCTTCCTGGCCGTCGAGCAGCGGGGCCTCGGCGGGCGGTTCGCCGTCGGCGACGAGGTCGGACTCGTCGTGGGCGAGGGCGTGCTGGTCGTACTCCTGTACGTCCGGCACGTCCGCGATCTGCTCGAACATCGCGGTGGCCTGCTGGTCGTACTCGTGCTCACGCTCGTGGTCGTACTCGCCGGATGAGGCGGGTGTGCTGCCCTGGCCGCTGTCCGAGTTCCACTGCGTGGCGTCGTACACACCGGTGTCGAAGGCCTGCGTGCCCCATTCCCAGTGCTGGGTCTGGTCGGCCGGGCCGGTCTGCTCGGGCTGCAGCCAGGCGTTCGCGTCCCACTGACCGCTGGTGTCGGCGCCCGGGGGCGGCGACTGCGCGGGGATGTCGGCGAGCTGCTGGTAGCCGGGGGCCCAGGTGGTGGCGTCGTACGCCCCGGTGTCGTAGGCGGCGTGGTGCTGGGCCGCGTACGGGTCGTAGTTCAGGGTGTGGTGACTGCCGGTGGACCACTGGGAGTTGTCGTACGAACCGGTGGTGTCGTCGGCCGGCATGTTGCCGAAGAGCGGGTCCGTGTCGAAAGTGCCGGTACCGGTACCCGTGCCCATACCCGCGTCAAAACCGTTGGCGAAGGTGGGGTCGTACGTGGTGAAGTCACCGAAAGGGACTTCCTGGGTGCCGTACGACGCGTAATGCGCTGTCGCGGCATCGGAAGCCGGAGCCGGGGTGGTCATGGTCCCCGACGGGTGACGTTCGTTCACCAACTTCTCTTTCGCCTCGACAACAGGGGCTGGTAGAGCTGGCAGAGCAGTGCGGCGACTGTACCCGGCGGTATGCGGGCGCGACAATCTTCCGCAGGTTTCGTGCCTGCGGGAAACGGGCATTCGGCCGTGTTTCGGGGGAGTGCGGGCACGGGTTTGGCCTGGCGTTCGAGGATTGTTCGAATCTTGGTGGTGCTCAGCCGCCCGTGCGCGGGGTCACGCCACGGTCAGTCCGCCGGTCCGCGCTCCGGTGGCGACGGGGGCGTCGCTCTCGTCGAGGGCCTGCCTTATTCCGGTCGCGACGGCGGGGTGCACGGGCAGGGCGAGGTGGCCGACACCGGTGACCTGGACGTTCTGCGCCAGCAGGTCCGGGTGGTCGACGCAGGCCGTCTCCGGCGGGTCCATCAGCTGGTCCAGGTCGCTCCAGAAACTGACGAAGCGCGTACGGCAGCCGGGCGCGGGCAGGCGCAGTTCCTCGATGACCTGCGAGCCGGGGCGCATCTGCCGGACGATCGGGTGCGCGTCGGCCAGCGGGGCGACCCGGGTGCCGGAGTGCGGGGTGCCGAGGGTGACGAGCGTACGGACGCGGAAGTCGCCGCCGAGCCGCTGTACGTAGTAGCGGGCGATCAGGCCGCCGAGGCTGTGCCCGACGATGTCCACCTGGGGGTGGCCCGTGCGCCGGCATATCTCCTCTATGTGCCGGCCGAGGAGCTCGGCCGCGGTGCGGATGTCGCAGGTCAGCGGGGAGTAGTTCAGCGACTCGACCTGCTGTCGGCCGTGCTGGGCGAGGGAACGGCGCAGCAGGACGAAGACGGAGCGGTTGTCGATGAAGCCGTGCAGGAGGACGACCGGGGGTTTCGGTTCCGTCGGCAGCTGGGTGGTGGTGGGGGTCCCGGGGGGCGTGGCGGGGGTGGCGGGGTCTGTGGCCGTGGCCCGGCGTTCCTGGGTGATGCCCGACGGGTAGAGGAGCAGATGTCCCGCCAGGATCGCGATCTCCAGGGCGGTCGCCTTGAGGAGAGCGAGGGAGAACCCCGCCAGCCTGCTCGGCAGGACGCGCTCGCAGAGCGGCAGCAGCGGCTGTACTGCCCGGATGACCTTCATGGCCGACCTCCTGTCGGCACGCGGGAGGACTTCTCTGTCCCCCGTGTGCCCTAGTGGGGGGTCGCGACGAGGGCGGCCGGTGGTGGCGTCGGTGGTGTACGAGGGGCGTGCGGCGTGTATGACGCCAAGGGGTGGAGAGCCTCCCTGCCGTATGGCGACGAAGCTCCCCGCTGTCGTGCCCTTTCCGCCCTTCGTGCCATCTCCGAGCCACCGCACCGCCACGGCGCGCGGCTCGCGGCGCGGTGGTGCGACGACCTCGATGCGGCTCCCCTTGCTCCGCTCCGGTGAGGGAGCGGTGCGCGGCGAACGTGTCCCACCGTGTGATTTCCCCCTCGCCGATCGTCGTGAAACTGCGGGTTGCGGGATGCTGGACGTAACGTTCGTTCACTTCATGCGCTTCATGGAGGCAGTGATGGGTGTGGCCGGCGGTCCGATCCGAGTGGTGGTGGCGAAACCGGGGCTCGACGGGCACGACCGCGGCGCCAAGGTGATCGCGCGGGCGCTGCGGGACGCCGGTATGGAGGTCATCTACACCGGTCTCCACCAGACCCCCGAGCAGATCGTCGACACCGCGATCCAGGAGGACGCCGACGCGATCGGGCTGTCCGTCCTCTCCGGGGCCCACAACACGCTCTTCGCGGCCGTGATCGACCTTCTGCGGGAGCGGGACGCGGCCGACATCAAGGTCTTCGGCGGCGGGATCATTCCCGAGGCGGACATCGCCGCCCTGAAGGAGAAGGGGGTCGCGGAGATTTTCACGCCTGGGGCGACCACGGCTTCGGTGGTGGAGTGGGTGCGGGAGTCGGCTCGGGGGTGAGGGTGGGTTGCTGTTCAGACATTTCCTGCCCACCCGCCCGTCTCGGTCCGATTGCCAGGTGCCCTCCGGGCTTGCTTGAGTGGCCCTCAGTTCCCCAGTTCTTCCGCCATGGCCGCGCGCAGGCGCAACGTGCCCACGAGGCGTTGGAACGCCTCCGCCCAGTAGCTTCCCGCGCCCGGTGACGCGTCCTCCCCCTCGTCCGGGATCGCCAGCAGACCGTCGAGACGGCCGGCCTCGGAGGAGTCCAGGCAGCGTTCCGCCAGGCCCATCACCCCGCTGAAGCTCCAGGGGTAACTCCCCGCGTCCCGCGCGATGTTGAGCGCGTCGACCACGGCCCGCCCGAGCGGCGGAGCCCAGGGCACCGCGCACACCCCGAGCAGCTGGAACGCCTCCGACAGGCCGTGTGTCGCGATGAACCCCGCGACCCACTCCGCCCGTTCGGCGGAGTCCAGTGTCGCGAGCAGCTTCGCCCGCTCCGCCAGGGACACCGCGCCGGGCCCGCCGGCCTCGGGTGTCGAGGGCGCGCCGAGGAGCGCCCGGGACCAGTCGGCGTTCCGCTGTCGCACCGCCGCCCGGCACCACGCGGCGTGCAGCTCGCCCCGCCAGTCGTCGGCCACCGGCAGCGCCAGGATCTCCTCCGGCGTACGCCCGCCGAGCCGCGCCGACCAGGATCCGAGCGGGGCGGCCTCCACCAACTGGCCGAGCCACCAGGACCGTTCGCCGCGTCCCGCGGGGGCCTTGGCCACGACGCCGTCGCGCTCCATGCCCGCGTCGCACTCGTGCGGCGCCTCGACGACGAGCGCGGGCCTGCCCGTCGTACCGCCACCCTTGCCGGTCGCGCTGTCGGTGTGGTTGGCGTGGTCGGCGCTGTCCGTGTGGTCGACGGCCACGCACGCTCCCGCCCGGACCGCCATCCGTGCGGCGAGCGCCGAGTCCGGCAGCGCGGACAGCAACTCGGCGGCCGTCGCCCGGACGTTGTGGCTGCGGTCGGCCAACGCCCGCTCCAGGAACGGCTCGTCCTCGGCGGACAGTCCCGTGCGGAGCGAGTCGAGGAACATCAGCCGGTCCTCGGCGCGCTCCGTCGGCCAGGTCGTCTCCAGTAGCTCCCGGGCGGCAGCGGGCTCCCGCGCGCGTATCGCCGCGAGGAGGGAGACGCGCTCGGCGAACAGGCCATCCTGCCACAGCTGTTGGATCCGCTCGGTCTCGTCGGCGCCGGGCAGGGCCGTGCCCCCGCCCGGGGCCGAGCGCAGGGCGAACCGCCAGTCCGTGTTCAGCCGGGCGAGCCACAGCGCGCGCGGGCCCGCGAAAGCCAGCGCCGCCGGACGCAGATCCGTACGCCCCCTGGCCGCGTCGAGCAGCGCGGGCAGCGCCTGTGGAGGGGCGGCGAAACCGTGCGTGTTCGCCGCCGCGAGCCACTGGGGCAGCAGCTCCATCAGATCCGGCGCCGTGCCCCGGCGACCGCTGCCGCCCGGGGTGCCGGGCCGGTCGGCCAGCAGCATCGCCAGCCTGCGGGCCGCCGCCGGAGGCAGCGGCGGGCGCGGGTCCGCCACAGCGGGCGCCGGACGCGTCGCGGCCCGGGCCGGCCGCAGCCCCGCCCGCCGCCGTACGGTCTCCACGGCCGCCGCGTCGAGCAGCACGACCGGCGCCTGCCCGCCCGGCGGACAGCCCGGGGGCGTACGCCGCTCCGTGCCGAGCAGCGCCGCGGTGACCAGCTCCTCCCAGGCGCCGCCCGCCACGGGTGTGCCCGCGGAAGGCGTGTCCCCGGGGGCGGAGGCCTTGCTGCCGTTCATGAGGTTCCCTTTCGTCGGTCGGGAGTCGTGGGGCGTGGAGTGGTGGGTGTGGGGAGTCGTGGAAGGTCGCGCCTGTTCAGCACAGGGGGACCGGCTGTCCTGGCGTCCTCTGCGGCCAGGCCGTCGGGGGAGCGAAACCCTGGTGACCGCGCTCGCCGATGGAGGTGGCGGGGGCGCCTGAGAGGGCGGTGGGTTCGCTGGGAGTCGTGTCCGTCGGGAACTGTGGAGTGGTGCGTCGGCTCAGTGCAGCGGGACTGCCTGGCCTGGCGTCCCCTGCGGCGAGGGGAGTGGGGCCCGGGTGACCGCATTCGCCGATGTAGGTGGCGGGGCGTCTGAGAGGGCGGTGGGTTCGCCGGGAGTCGTGGAGTGTCGTGTCCGTCGGGGACCGTGGAGTGGCGCGTCGCTTCAGCACAGGGGGACCGCCTGTCCCGCTGTCCCCTGTGGCCAGGCCGTCAGGGGAGTGAAACCCCGGTGGCCGCACTCGCCGAAGACCGTCACGGGGGTGCCGCCCGAGAGGGCGACCAGGCGCCACAGGCCGGGGTGGGCGACGGCGGAGGGGGCCAGGGGCAGGGCCAAGTCCGTGTCGGCGTCCGCCAGTTGCCAGGAGGTTCCGTCCGGGACGGGTATGACCCGGTCCAGTGTCACCGGGACGGAGTCCAGCCAGGGGTCGTCCCGGAGCGCCTCCCCGTATCGCTCCGCCGCGCGCGTGGTCGTCGTGCCTGGTGGTCGTACGTCCGTCGGGGCGGGCGGGGTGAACCGCTCGCCCAGGGCCGACCGCAGTTGCCCGGCGCCGGGATACGCGGACACTTCCGCCTCGAACGCCAGCCCGACCGGCAGCGCCAGTTCGGGGGCGCGGCCGGCCGCCCCGAACGAGAGGAGCAGGGCGGTACGGCCCGACTCCTTGCCGTGCAGCCAGATCCTGCGGGTCGTCAGACGGGCGTCCGCCGTCTCGTACTGGGCGAGGACCAGCCACTGGTCGCGCACCGGTGGGCCGTCCGCCGATCCGGGCAGGCCGATCCGGGACCGCACCGTCGCCGCCAGCCCCTCCGGCAGCTCGTCCCGGCGCAGCCAGCCCCGGTCGAGTAGGTGGAGCAGCGCGCACTCCTCCAGCAGTCGCACCGGCCAGCCCGGACCGGACGCCGGAATCGCCCCCAACTCCCGCACCCGCGCGGCCAGTCCGGGTGCTTGCGCGTCGATCATGCGGGCCGCCGTCTCCTCCCACAGCCCGTACCCCGCCTGCTCCGCCGTGGCCAGGCCGCCGCGCAGCAGGTCGGCGAGGCGCTGCTCAAGCTCCGTCGCCCCCGCCGTGATCCGCTCGGCCCGGCGCTCCGCCCTGCGCCGCGCCGCCTCCGGATCGGCGGACCCGGGACCACCTGCCTCCGCCGCCCGCTTCTCTCCCGCACGCTTCCGCCGTCCCGCCAGCCACTCCTCCGCCCAGCCCGGCGCCTCCCCTCGCGGCACCGCGCCGTCCCCGCCCGCCCAGAGCAGCAGCAGCCCGAGGGCGTGCTTGCACGGGAACTTGCGGCTCGGACAACTGCACTTGTACGCGGGCCCGGTGGCGTCCGCGATGTCGACGACCGTCTGATACGGCTTGCTGCCACTGCCCTTGCACAGTCCCCACACCGTCCCCTCGTCAGAACTGCCGGCCTCGGACCACGGTCCGGCCGCGCCGAGTTTGCTTCCCGCTTTGCGTGACGAGACGTCAGGCGCCAGTGCCAGCACCTGATCCGCCGTCCAGCGCACCCCCTGCTGAGTCATGACATCGAAGGTAGGTCCCGGCACTGACAATCGGTCCTCACAGCGATCACCACTCAGCCCTCGAAATGGCGTTTTCGCAGGTCAGAACGCGTTGTCAGTGGCGTGGTGCAGTGTGGTCACCAGATCCGAACGGGCCAAGACCGGCCGAGCTGGAGGGGGACCGAGCCATGCCTGTTTCCGCTGAACCGACATCTGTCGACCCGAGCCAAGACCAGTCCGCTCACGCGAACAATCACGCGATCGACCACGCGAACAAGACGGAAGAGCTGCGCCCGCACGCCGAGGACGCCTTCGCCGCCGAACTCGCGGCGCTGGCAGCGCAGGACGACCGTCCGCGCCCGGCCCGCTGGAAGTTGTCGCCGTGGGCCGTGGCGACGTATCTGCAAGGCGGCACGCTGCCGGACGGCACCGTGATCACGCCGAAGTACGTGGGCCCGCGCCGCATCGTCGAGGTCGCCGTCACGACCCTCGCGACCGATCGTGCCCTGCTCCTGCTCGGCGTGCCCGGTACGGCGAAGACCTGGGTGTCCGAGCATCTGGCGGCGGCGGTCAGCGGCGACTCGACGCTGCTGGTCCAGGGCACGGCCGGCACACCGGAGGAGGCGATCCGGTACGGCTGGAACTACGCGGAACTGCTCGCGCACGGCCCGAGCCGCGCCGCCCTCGTGCCCAGCCCCGTCATGCGGGCGATGGCGGAGGGGATGACGGCCCGAGTCGAGGAGCTGACCCGCATCCCGGCCGACGTACAGGACACGCTGATCACGATCCTGTCGGAAAAGAACCTGCCGATACCGGAGTTGGGGCAGGAGGTGCAGGCGGTCCGCGGGTTCAACCTGATCGCGACGGCCAACGACCGCGACCGCGGGGTCAACGAACTGTCCAGCGCCCTGCGCCGCCGCTTCAACACGGTCGTGCTGCCGCTGCCCGAGAGCGCCGACGCCGAGGTCGACATCGTCTCGCGCCGGGTCGACCAGATCGGCCGCTCGCTCGACCTGCCGGCCGTGCCGGAGGGGTTCGAGGAGATCCGCCGCGTCGTGACCGTCTTCCGTGAGCTGCGCGACGGCATCACATCGGACGGCCGTACGAAGCTGAAGTCGCCCAGCGGCACGCTGTCCACCGCCGAGGCGATCTCGGTCGTCACCAACGGCCTGGCCCTGGCTGCCCACTTCGGCGACGGCGTCCTGCGGGCCTCCGACGTCGCCGCGGGCATCCTCGGCGCCGTCGTCCGCGATCCGGCGGCCGACCGGGTCGTCTGGCAGGAGTACCTGGAGGCGGTGGTCCGCGAACGCGACGGCTGGAAGGACTTCTACCGGGCGTGCCGGGAGGTGAGCGCGTGAGCTGCATGGCGGGTGCGGGTGCTTGTGCGGGTGTGCGGGGGCGGGTGTTCGGGATGTCGGTAGGAGGCGGTTCGGTGTCCGTCGAGGTCGGTGTGGTGAGCAGGGTGTCCGATGACGACGACACGCTGTGGCCCAAGAGGGGGCTGGTGTGACGGACGTCGAGGGGGAGGGCCGTGGTGGGAGGTCCGGCGGCGGGCCGCTGCTGCTCGGTGTGCGGCATCACGGGCCCGGGTCGGCGCGGGCGGTGCGGGCCGCGTTGGCGGCGGCGCGGCCGGCGGTCGTACTGATCGAGGGGCCGCCCGAGGCCGACGCCCTGATCCCGCTGGCCGCCGACGAGGACATGCGCCCGCCGGTCGCCCTGCTGGCCCACGCCGTGGACGAACCCGGCTGCTCGGCGTTCTGGCCGCTGGCCGAGTTCTCCCCGGAGTGGGTGGCGATCCGCTGGGCCCTGGAACACGGGGTCCCCGCCCGCTTCATCGACCTTCCCGCCACGCACACGCTGGCGTGGGGGAGCGAGGAAGAGAAGGAGGGGGGAGAGGAGGGGGACGGAGGCGGCGATCCTGCCTCCGACTCCGACTCCGACTCCGATGCTGATGTCGATGCCGAGGTGCGGGTCGATCCGCTTGCCGTGCTCGCGCGGGTCGGCGGTTACGACGATCCGGAGCGCTGGTGGGAGGACGTCGTCGAGCACCGGGGGGTGGGGGAGGGCGGCGCGTTCGCTCCCTTCGAGGTGCTCGAAGAGGCCATGGGTGCGCTGCGGGAGGTGTACGGGACCGGGGGCCACGACCGGGATCCGGTGCGGGAGGCGTACATGCGGCTCCAGGTGCGGGCGGCGCAGCGGGAGTTCGGGGACGCGGCGGTGGCCGTGGTGTGCGGGGCCTGGCATGTGCCCGCGCTGCGGCGGAAGGGGGCCGTCGCCGCCGACCGGGCGCTGCTGAAGGGGCTGCCCAAGGTCAAGGTGGACGTGACCTGGGTGCCGTGGACGCATCGCAGGCTCGCGCGGGCCAGCGGGTACGGGGCGGGCATCGACTCGCCCGGTTGGTACGGGCATCTGTTCGGGGCGCGGGACCGGCCGGTCGAGCGGTGGATGACCAAGGTGGCCGGGCTGCTGCGCGACGAGGACAGGATGGTCTCCTCGGCGCATGTCATCGAGGCGGTGCGGCTGGCGGAGACGCTCGCCGCGATGCGGGGCCGCCCGCTGCCTGGGCTGACCGAGACGACCGACGCCGTGCGGGCGGTGATGTGCGAGGGGTCGGACGTACCGCTGGCCCTGGTGCAGGACCGGCTCGTTGTCGGGGACGTGCTCGGGGAGGTGCCCGAGTCGGCGCCCGCCGTGCCGTTGCAGCGTGACCTGACACGGCTTCAGCGTCGGCTGCGGCTCAAACCGGAGGCGCTGGAACGGGAGTTGGAACTCGACCTGCGCAAGGAGACCGACGCCGCGCGCAGTCGGCTGTTGCACCGGCTGCGGCTGCTCGGCATCGGCTGGGGCGAACCCGCGGCGTCGCGCGGCAGCACCGGTACGTTCCGGGAGACCTGGCGGCTGCGGTGGGAGCCGGAGCTGGCGGTACGGGTCGCCGAGGCCGGCGTGTGGGGGACGACCGTGCTCTCGGCGGCGAGCGCCAGGGTGGAGGCCGACGCAGTCGGCGCGGGTTCGCTGGCCGACGTCACCGCACTCGCCGAGCGCTGTCTGCTCGCCGAACTGGCCGACGCGCTCCCCGTGGTGATGCGCGTCCTCGCCGACCGCGCGGCCCTCGACGCGGACGTGGGCCACCTCGCCCAGGCCCTGCCCGCGCTGGTCCGCTCCCTGCGCTACGGCGACGTACGCGGCACGGACACCCGGGCGCTGGCCGAGGTCGCGGCGGGCCTCGCCGAACGCGTCTTCGTCGGCCTGCCCCCGGCCTGCGCCGCGCTCGACACGGACGCGGCGGAGGAGATGCGACGCCATGTTGACGCGGTGCACGGGGCGGTGGGGTTGCTCGGCGAGGCGGCGAGCCCGGCTCCGGCCGGTACGGAGTCGGCGGGGGCTGCGGGCGTCGTCTCGGTGGGTGCCGTTGGGGAGACCCCTGCGGGTGCTTCCGAGGAGAGTGCCGCGAGCGGTCCGGCGGCTACGTCGGCTCCTTCCGGTAGGTCTGTGCCCCCTTCGGCCGCTGTTCCGGGTAGTGCC
This sequence comes from Streptomyces sp. NPDC000878, assembly GCF_053599695.1. Taxonomy (NCBI): domain Bacteria; kingdom Bacillati; phylum Actinomycetota; class Actinomycetes; order Kitasatosporales; family Streptomycetaceae; genus Streptomyces; species Streptomyces sp. NPDC000878. The sequence goes on from NZ_JBSFMT010000024.1 coordinate 87,453, forward strand.
GAGACTCCGGGGGCCGCTGACGGCGTTGTCTCCGTTAGCGCCTCCGAGGGGGCTCTTGCGGGTGCTCCCGGGGCCACGTCGGCTTCTTCTGACGCCCCCGCGGAACCCTCAACCGCTGCTCCAGAGAGCGGCCCCGCGGATGGCCGTGCGAACCCTGCGGCGGACTTTCCCGCGCCGGGACACGGCAGCCAGTTGCGGCAGCGCTGGCACTCCGTGCTCAGGGTTCTGTCCGGGCGGGACAGTGTGGCCGGGGTTGTGCGTGGGCGGGCCGTGCGGTTGCTGTTGGACGACGGGGAGTTGGCGCAGGACGAGGCGGCCGTGCTCATGGGGCTCGTGCTGTCGCCGGGGACGGCGCCGGGGGACGCGGCCTCGTGGATCGAGGGGTTCGTCGGGGGCGGCTCCGGGGGCGGGATGCTGCTAGTGCACGACGGACGGCTGCTCGGGCTGGTCGACGCCTGGCTGACCGGGGTGCCGGCGGAGGCGTTCACCGATGTGCTGCCGTTGCTGAGGCGCACCTTCTCGGCGTACGAGCCCGGGGTGCGCAGAACGCTGGGGGAACTGGTCCGGCGTGGTCCGGGCCAGCGGGGGAGCGCGGTTGCCGGTGCTGCCGGTGTGCCGGGCTTCGCGCCTGACCTCGACGCCCGGAGAGCGGATGCCGTGTTGCCGGTGCTGCGGCTGCTGCTGGGGGCCGTGGCGGTGGCGGGTGTGGGGGCCGGGGGGCTCGACGACAACGACCTTGTGGGGGTGGGGACATGACGACGGTGACCGAGTCGGTGGATCCGGCACAGGAGCGGCTGCGGCGATGGCGGCTCGTGCTCGGGGGCGACGCGGCGGACGGTACCGGGTGCGCGCTCTCCGGGCAGGACGCCGCCATGGACGGGGCGCTCACCGCGCTGTACGGCAGAGGGGACGGGGCCAAGGGGCGGGCGGGGCGGGACCGTTCGGCGGGGCTCGGGGCGTCCGCGCCGTCGGTCGCGCGCTGGCTCGGCGACATCCGGACGTACTTCCCGTCGTCCGTCGTCCAGGTCATGCAGCGGGACGCCATCGACCGGCTCGGGCTCTCCACGCTCCTGCTGGAGCCCGAGATGCTGGAGGCGGTCGAGGCGGACGTCCACCTCGTCGGCACGCTGCTCTCCCTCAACAAGGCGATGCCGGAAACGACGAAGGAGACGGCACGAGCCGTTGTACGCAAGGTCGTTGAGGACCTCGAGAAGCGGCTCGCCACGCGGACCCGGGCCACGCTCAGCGGGGCGCTGGACCGCAGCGCCCGGATCAGCAGGCCGCGCCATCACGACATCGACTGGAACCGCACGATCGCGGCCAACCTCAAGCACTACCTCCCGGAGTACGGCACGATCGTGCCGGAGCGGCTCATCGGCTACGGGCGGGCCTCCCAGTCGGTGAAGAAGGAGGTCGTCCTCTGCATCGACCAGTCCGGGTCGATGGCGGCGTCGGTGGTGTACGCGTCGGTGTTCGGGGCGGTGCTGGCGTCCATGCGGTCGATCGACACACGCCTCGTCGTCTTCGACACGGCGGTCGTCGACCTCACCGACCAGCTCGACGATCCGGTGGACGTGCTGTTCGGTACGCAGCTCGGCGGCGGTACGGACATCAACAGGGCGCTCGCGTACTGCCAGTCGCAGATCACCCGGCCCGCCGAGACGGTCGTCGTACTGATCAGCGACCTCTACGAGGGCGGCATCCGCGACGAGATGCTGAAGCGGGTCGCCGCGATGAAGGCGTCCGGGGTGCAGTTCGTGACGCTGCTCGCGCTGTCGGACGAGGGGGCGCCCGCGTACGACAGGGAGCACGCGGCGGCACTCGCGGCGCTGGGCGCACCGGCGTTCGCCTGTACGCCCGATCTGTTCCCCGACATCATGGCCGCGGCGATCGAGAAGCGCCCGCTGCCGATACCCGACACCGAGTGAGGCGGGGGCGGCTTCGGTCGGCAAAAGGGACATGAGTGCGCATCGGTAACGGGGGACTTGCGCGACCTCGGGAGGGGCGTGCGAGGATCGGCGCCCACCCCGTCTTGCCGCCGCCCGGGAGACCTCTCCTCTTGAACTGGCCAGCCGCCCTGTCCATTGCCGTACTGCGCGTGACGCGTACGGCGGCGGGGCGGCGTGCGCTGCAAGTGGCGGTGCTGGTGGGCGGGTTGTTCGTGTTCGGGTTCCTCTGCGGGGAGCGGGCGCATGCGGCGGAGGGTGCGCCGCCGGTTCCGGGACAGGTCCAGCGGCAGGTCCAGGATCAGGTTCTGCGCGTGACGGATTCGTTGACCGAGCCGGTCGAGCCGGTCGAGCCGGTTGTGCCGTCCGCTGTTGAGGACACCGTCGACAAGGTCGTACAGCCGGTTGGTGGACTGGTGGAGACCGTCACCGAGGAGCTGGCGGAGGTATCGGCGGAAGTGCCGACGTTGCCTGTGCTTCCGGACCTCCCGGACCTTCCCGTGCTTCCGGGTGTGCCCGCCTCGCCCACCGTCCCCTCTTCTCCTGCCGCGCCAGTTTCTCCTGCGTCGCCGGCCTCCCCCACTTCTCCCTCTTCTCCCTCGTTGCCGGAGAAGACCCTGCCGACCACCGTTCTCCGGACGCACCAGGGCGGAGTTGCCTACGGGCCCCGGTTCGCCGTTCGGTCGGTCGTGGACAGCGGCAGTGTCGCGCAGGGCGGCGTACGCGTCTCGCGGGTGACTGTGCGGCAGGCGCCCGGTGGTCTGCCGGGCGGGATGCCCAACGGGGCGCTAGGTGAGCGGGCGGTCGTCGATGCCGGCGGCTCCCGGCATGGTGGTGGGCACGGCGACGCGTATGCCGTCGCGTTGAGCCAGCGGGCGCCGGTGCGGCTCGTGCCGGGGGTTTCCCCGGTCGCCGCCGGTGCCGAGGTCCGGGACAGGTACCGGGCCGTTCCTGTCTTCCCCGGTTAGGGCCGGGCTCCTCCTCCGTTCCGTCGCCGTGCGCGTGAATCCGCGCCGTGCGTGAACGGAGCCTGCGGTTACTGCGGTGACTGCGGCGACTGCACGGAGTGCCAGTCCGGTGACCCCGACTTTCGCGGCACCCGGCCTTCGCGCAACCGACTCCAGCGCAAGCGATCTCAGCGCAGCCGGTGTCCGCACGCACGACCTCAGTACACCTGACCTCCGCACACCTGACCCCTGCACGCCCGACTTCCGCACGCCTGACGTGCGGATCTTTCGGACTCCGCCAGGAACAGCCTCGTACGGCCGAATGCCATCGGTCCGGGCGGGGCGGGCCCGGCGGACGGCGGTGAGCGGCTCCCAAAGGGGTGGGGACCGCTTGCCGGAGGACCGTCAAAGCCGTTGGCGGGCCTTCCAGAGGCCTCACCGGGCCTACCCCAGCCCGGTGAGGCCTCACCTTTGCACCCGTAACCGCATCAAAGACCCTCCCGGGCGCCCTCACGAGGGTCGGCGGGCGGCCGTGAATGGCACTCTGTGACAGGTATCACCGCTCAGGTGTGATTCCTGATTTAGGGACCTGCGGGGTGCGGCGATAACCTGCGAGACGGACATGCCGCGCGCTCGGACACCGTGTGCGCCACCCTTGTGACACAGCGGACGTCACGTTGCCCTTCGCGGCACGCCCACGCATCCAACGAACCGCGAGATCACTGATAGGGACGGACGCGCGTGGACCTGTTCGAGTACCAGGCGAGGGACCTCTTCGCCAAGCACGGTGTACCGGTGCTGGCCGGTGAAGTCATCGACACGCCTGAGGCGGCGCGCGCGGCGACCGAGCGCCTGGGCGGCAAGTCCGTCATCAAGGCGCAGGTGAAGGTCGGTGGGCGTGGAAAGGCCGGCGGCGTGAAGCTCGCCGCCACCCCGGACGAGGCCGTCGCCCGCGCGACGGACATCCTCGGCATGGACATCAAGGGCCACACGGTCCACAAGGTGATGATCGCCGAGACCGCGCCCGAGATCGTCGAGGAGTACTACGTCTCGTACCTCCTCGACCGCACCAACCGCACCTTCCTCGCCATGGCGTCCGTCCAGGGCGGCGTGGAGATCGAGGTCGTCGCGGAGGAGAACCCCGAGGCCCTCGCGAAGGTCCCGGTCGACGCCAACGAAGGCGTGAGCATCGAGAAGGCCCGTGAGATCGTCGCGCAGGCGAAGTTCCCGGCCGAGGTCGCCGACCAGGTCGCCGAGATCCTCGTGACCCTGTGGGACACCTTCATCAAGGAGGACGCCCTCCTCGTCGAGGTCAACCCCCTCGCCAAGGTCGCCTCCGGCAAGGTCATCGCCCTCGACGGCAAGGTCTCCCTGGACGAGAACGCGGAGTTCCGCCAGCCGGACCACGCCGCGCTCGAGGACAAGGACGCGGCCAACCCGCTGGAGGCCGCCGCCAAGGCCAAGAACCTCAACTACGTCAAGCTCGACGGTGAGGTCGGCATCATCGGCAACGGCGCGGGTCTCGTCATGAGCACCCTCGACGTGGTCGCGTACGCCGGTGAGAACCACGGTGGCGTGAAGCCGGCCAACTTCCTCGACATCGGTGGTGGTGCTTCCGCCGCCGTCATGGCGAACGGCCTGGAGATCATCCTCGGCGACCCCGACGTCAAGTCGGTCTTCGTCAACGTCTTCGGCGGCATCACCGCGTGCGACGAGGTCGCCAACGGCATCGTGCAGGCGCTGCAGCTGCTCGCGGACAAGGGCGAGGAAGTCTCCAAGCCCCTCGTCGTCCGCCTGGACGGCAACAACGCCGAGCTGGGTCGCAAGATCCTCTCCGACGCCAACCACCCGCTGGTCCAGCGTGTGGACACCATGGACGGCGCGGCCGACAAGGCCGCCGAGCTCGCGGCTGCGAAGTAAGGAAGAGGGACAGACACAGCCATGGCTATCTTCCTCGACAAAGACAGCAAGATCATCGTCCAGGGCATGACCGGTGCCACGGGCATGAAGCACACCAAGCTCATGCTGGCGGACGGCTCCAACATCGTCGGCGGCGTGAACCCGCGCAAGGCGGGCACGTCCGTCGACATCGACGGCACCGAGATCCCGGTCTTCGGCACGGTCGCCGAGGCGATCGAGAAGACGGGCGCGAACGTATCGGTCCTCTTCGTACCGCCGGCCTTCGCCAAGGCCGCGGTCGTCGAGGCGATCGACGCGGAGATCCCGCTCGCGGTCGTCATCACCGAGGGCATCGCCGTGCACGACTCCGCCGCCTTCTGGGCGTACGCGAAGTCGAAGGGCAACAAGACCCGGATCATCGGCCCGAACTGTCCTGGTCTCATCACCCCGGGTCAGTCGAACGCCGGCATCATCCCGGGCGACATCACGAAGCCGGGCCGTATCGGCCTGGTCTCGAAGTCGGGCACGCTGACGTACCAGATGATGTACGAGCTGCGGGACATCGGCTTCTCGTCGGCCGTGGGCATCGGTGGCGACCCGGTCATCGGCACCACCCACATCGACGCTCTGGCGGCCTTCGAGGCCGACCCCGACACCGACCTGATCGTGATGATCGGTGAGATCGGTGGAGACGCCGAGGAGCGCGCTGCGGACTTCATCGCGAAGAACGTGACGAAGCCGGTCGTCGGTTACGTGGCCGGGTTCACCGCGCCCGAGGGCAAGACCATGGGCCACGCCGGTGCCATCGTCTCCGGCTCCTCCGGCACGGCTGCCGCGAAGAAGGAGGCCCTTGAGGCCGCCGGCGTCAAGGTCGGCAAGACGCCGACCGAGACGGCGAAGCTGGCCCGCGAACTCCTCGCCGGCTGACCTTTCGTCGACGGTACTGAGCTGAACCTTTGTGGGCCCGTTCCCTTTGCCGGGGGCGGGCCCACTGGCGTTGGCGCAGGTGCCGTGGGCTGCCGGGTTACCCGGAGTCGGTGGCTGTGCCCACCCGTTCCGCCCCAGCGGAACGACTGCCCACAGCCGGGCGGGCGGCTGGCCATGGCCGGGCGGGTGGCTGCCCATGGCCGGGCGGGCGGGGCGGTCCATGCCGGGCGGGGTGGGTGGGTGCGCAACGACTGCACGTAGCCGGGCCGGTGGGCGGGGTTGTCGGCTGTCGGGCGGGTGGTGGGGAGAGCCGCAGCCAGGCGGGGTGGGTGGGTGCAGAGTGGCTGCCCGAAGCCAGCCGGGCGGGATTGCGGGCAGCCGCGCAGGTCGTTGCCCGCAGCCAGGCGGGGCGGGTGCGGCCAACGACCTACCCACAGCCAGTCAGTCAGTCAGCCGGGAGGGCGGAGCGGGGGCGGTGCCGTGCCCGTGGCCGGGATGGTGGCCATGGCCGGGAGGGTGGTGGCCCTCGGCCCGGTGGCTGCTGCCGTGGCCGTCGGTCATCTCGCCTCCGGTGTCACCCTCTCCGGGCCGTTCTCCGCCTCGCCCTTCAGCTTCTTGCGGAGGGTCAGTTCCGTTCGGGACAGGGGGCCCGGGGCCGGGATCGGGGGGATTCCCTGGACTGTTGCGCCGGGGGCCACCTTCGGCTCGTAGTGGGTCGGGGCCGTGTGGAGGGTGAACGTGGTGGCGCCGATCAGGGCGATGGTGAAGGCGATGGCCGCGTGGGTCCAGTTGCGGGCTCGGCGTTCGCCGGCCGCGCGGACTGTTGACGGGCGGGCGGCGCGTAGGCGGGCGTGGGTCGCCAGGCCCGACAGGCGGGTCGAGAGGTCGGTCGGGTCCGTGAGTGACGAGATGTGCGCCGCTACCGTCTCGCGGGCGTGGAGGAGGCGGTTCGCCGTTGCCGGGGTGCTTGCTTCCGTCTCCGCCGCGGTCTCCGGCAGGCCGAGGCCCACGCCGTCGTACAGGAGCAGGGTGCGGCGGTACGGCGGGGGGAGTTTCAGGAGTACGGAGAGCAGCGCGCGGTCGGTCGGGTCGGCGGGCGGGGCCTCCGGGTGGCGGTGGCGGGCGCGGAAGCGGTGCCAGGGGGAGAGGGCCAAGTCGTACGCCGTGGCGCGGATCCAGCCCGCCGGGTCCGGGTCCACCGCCACCTCGGGCCAGCGGTGCCAGGCCAGCTGGAACGCCCGTTCGACGGACTCCCGCGCCAACTCCCGGCGTCCGGTGAGGAGATAGGTCTGGCGTACGAGGGCGGGGGCGCAGAACGCGTAGAGCGCGTCGAAGGCCTGATCGGGTGTCAGGACGGCCACTTCTTGCGCTGCCGTGTGCGTCGGTGCCGCCGCCAGCAAGCTTGCGTACGTCTGTGCCCTGCGTCCGCGTGGTGTCGTACGGCCGGTCTCCCACGCGCGTACCGTCTCGCGGCTGACGCCCACCCGTTCGGCGACCTGGGCCTGCGTCAGCGACTGGGACTCGCGCAGGCGTCGGCGCTCGCCGGGCGGGGGCAGCGGGATGGTGGGGCTCTGCGTCACCGGACACCCCTTCGGCCGTAAAAGTACATAAAACGTATATTGAGTGACACGTCGTAAGTTCGCCTGTTACAGCCGGAAAGCGCGTGTCGTTGGGAGCATGGCGCTCGTGACCCCTACGACCGGCCGTCGGCTTCCCTTCCCGCCTCTGCGCCTGCCCCTGTCCCCGCGCCCGCGCCCGCGCATCCGGGTCCGGGACCGGGTGCGTGACCGGCTGCGCGACCGTTCCCCCGGACTGGGCGCGGGTCTGCTCGGTGGCGCGGTCGCGGCCGGGCTCGGGCTCGGTTCGTTCGCCGTGCTCGTCATGGTGCTGTGGATCAGCTCGCCCTACCCGGACAGCGGACCCGACGGCGCCCTGCACATCGCCGCCGCCCTCTGGCTGCTCGCCCACGGCGCCGAACTGGTCCGCGCGGACAGCCTCACCGGCGCCCCCGCCCCCGTCGGCGTCACCCCCCTCCTGCTGCTCGCCCTCCCGGTCTGGCTGCTGCACCGCGCCGCCCGCGACGCGGCCGAGGGCCCGGAGGAGGAGGGCACGACGGGGGACGCGCCCCCCGTCCCCGCCCGCACCGCCTGGCTCGGCGTCGTCGCCGGGTATCTGGCCGTCGGCGGGGGCGTCGCGCTGTACGCGGCCGGGGGCGGGCTGCGTCCCGACTGGGCCTGGACGGCCGTATCCGTGCCGCTGCTCGCCATGGCGGCGGCGGGCGCCGGGGTGTGGTCGGCGTACGGCCGCCCGCGCGCGCCCCTCTCGCCACGGGTGCTGTATCTGCTGCCCAGGTGGGTACGCCGACGCGTCCTGGACCCGGAGGTGCGGGGCCGTGTCCTGGCCGTCCTGCGGGCCGCCGGGGCCGGTGCCGCCGTGCTCGTCGGGGGCGGGGCGCTGCTCGTCGCGGTGTCGCTGGTGGGGCACGGCGGGGCCGCCCGGGCCTCCTTCCTCCAGCTGACGGAGGCGTGGTCGGGCCGGATCGCCGTACTGCTGCTCTGTCTCGCCCTGGTTCCGAACGCGGCTCTGTGGGGCGCGGCCTATGCCCTCGGGCCCGGGTTCGTACTCGGCGCGGGCCGGGTCACGGGGCCGCTGGGCTCCGATCCGGCCCCGCTGCTGCCGCCCTTCCCGCTGCTGTCGGCGGTGCCGGACGCCGGTCCGGGAACCCCGCTGACCTGGGCGGTCGCCGGGGTGCCGGTGGCGGCGGGACTGACAGTGGCCTGGTTCACGGCGCGGGCGGCAAGCCCCGGGGCGGGGAGAACACCCTGGTCGGGCCGGCGTACCGTCGCGAATGCCGCCCTTGGCGCCCTCCTGTGCGCGGGCGCGCTCGCCGCGCTGGCCGCTCTGGCGGGCGGACCGCTCGGCAGCGACGCCCTCGCGTACATCGGGCCGGTGTGGTGGCAGACGGGCGCGGCCACGCTGGCGTGGACGGCGCCGGTCGCCGTACCGACAGCCGTGGGCCTGCGGGCGTGGCGGCTGCGCACGCGGCGCCCGAAGGCCACCGGAAACGGGACCGGCGCCAGCACGGGACCCGGCTCCGGCACCGACATCGGCACGCTCAAGCTGAGGCACTCGGCGGCGCCCGCCGGGACGAAGAAGCCGCACGAGACGGCCGCCACCACCGCCACCGCCACCGACGACGCCTACGAGGCGAGCGACCCGTACGACCCGTACGAGGCGGAGGCCGCCTACGACTTCCTCCTCGCCGACCTGCCGTCGCCCGCGTCGTCGCTCTCGCCCTGGTACGACACCGCGTCCCGCGAGGCCCGCTGGGCGGCGCTCAAGGAGGCGTCGGCGACACCGCCGCCGGAGGAGCCGGAGGAGCCGGAGGATTCGGAAGAGACGCAGTCGTAGCTGTAGCTGTAGCTGTATCCGCAGCCGTCGCCGTGGCTAGCTGTTCGTGCCGAACACGTCCCGCAGTTCCTTCGGGAGCAGGTCGTCGCACGCCTTCTGCGCGGTGTTCGTGAGGGCGTCGTTCGTGCACGTGTAGTAGTCGCGGTAGACGAACTGGAGGCTGAACGTCACGGCGACCATGGCGAGCGCCAGGGACGCCGTGACCAGCCCGCTGATCGCGGCCGTCCGCTGCTGCCGGCCACTGCCGGGCGCGCCCGGCGGCGGTGCCGGGGTGTCCGGGTTGGGGGTGCGGGGCTTGGTGCGCAGGGCGCTGATGCCCCAGTGCAGGGCGAGCGCGCCGAGCAGCAGTGCCACGTACGGCCAGCTGAAGAGGGCGAAGAAGAAGGCCCACATGCCGCACAGCAGTGCGTACCGCGCGCGGCGCTGGGCCGGGTCCGTCGGGTCCCAGCGCGGGTTGGTGCCCGGGCCGTCGCCCGGTCCCTCGGGGCCGCCCTGTCCGCCCTGGCGGCCGGAGCGGTCGCCGAAGCCGCCCGGGGAACGGCCGGGCTGCCGGTCGCTCCACTGGTTGCCCCACGGGGACTGCCCGTGTTCGCTGTCGCCGGACGAGTCGTCGCCCGCCGGACGCCGGGGCTGCCAGGGCTTGTCCGGGGTGCCCTCAGGCGGCGGGGCGAACGGGTTGTCGTCCTGGGCCGCGCTCTCCTGCCCGTCGCCGGTCGCACCGGTGTCGCCCTGGTCGCCGTTCTTCTTGCCCGAGGGCGCGTCGGGCGGCGACGCGGGGCGCTCCCGCAGCAGCACCGACTGCGGGGTGAGCGTGAGGAGTCGCAGGCTGCGGTCCGACATCAAGTGAGCGTCTTCCCCTTGTTGATTACACCGTTGGTCACAGCGTCGTTGGTTACGGCTTCGGTTGGAGCCAGGGCTTCTTCGGCGTGAGCCGTCACCCAGTGAACGCACCGTATGACGAGCGCGTTCCCGGGCCGGCCCCTCCCAGACGCTACCTTCCGGCCACGCCCCCGTCCCGTGGGGGCTGTCCGGAGTGCCGGTATCGTTGCTGGCGGTCGGCCGCTTCGTAGGCTTCCCCGTATCCGGGGGCGCGAAGCATTCGTATGAACACACGAGCCGCCCGCACAAACCGTTCCCCCGAGAAAGGGCCCCGCCGTGGCCGAGCCCCAGGCCGCCAAGCGCCTTGTCGTGCTGGTCTCCGGATCCGGTACGAATCTTCAGGCGCTCCTCGACGCCGTCGCGGCCACCGGCGCCGCGGCCTACGGGGCCGAGATCGTCGCCGTCGGGGCCGACCGGGACGGTATCGAGGGGCTCGCGCGCGCGGAGCGGGCCGGGCTGCCGACCTTCGTGTGCCGGGTGAAGGACCACGGCACCCGGGCCGAGTGGGACGCGGCGCTCGCCGCTGCGGTGGCCGCGTACGAACCCGATCTGGTCGTGTCCGCCGGGTTCATGAAGATCGTGGGCAAGGAGTTCCTGGCCCTGTTCGGCGGGCGGTTCGTCAACACGCATCCCGCCCTGCTGCCCAGTTTTCCGGGGGCCCACGGCGTTCGCGACGCGCTCGCGTACGGCGCCAGGGTCACCGGCTGCACCGTCCACTTCGTCGACGACGGCGTCGACACCGGACCGATCATCGCTCAGGGCGTGGTGGAGATCCGGGACGAGGACGACGAGAGCGCTCTGCACGAGCGCATCAAGGAAGTCGAGCGAAGGCTGCTCGTCGATGTCGTGGGGCGGCTCGCCCGCAACGGCTATCGCATTGAGGGACGAAAGGTAGTTATCCAGTGACCGCCGACATCGCCGACATCACTGTCACGGCCGAGAGCGACAAGCGGGCCCTTCGCCGGGCGCTCGTCAGCGTCTACGACAAGACCGGCCTGGAAGAGCTGGCCCGTGGCCTGCACGAGGCGGGCGTGGAACTCGTGTCCACGGGATCGACGGCCGGGCGTATCGCCGCCGCGGGCGTCCCCGTCACCAAGGTCGAGGAGCTGACCGGCTTCCCCGAGTGCCTGGACGGCCGGGTCAAGACCCTGCACCCCAAGGTGCACGCGGGCATCCTCGCCGACCTGCGGCTGGAGAGCCACCGCGAGCAGCTCGCCGAACTGGGCGTCGAGCCCTTCGACCTGGTCGTCGTCAACCTCTACCCGTTCCGCGAGACGGTCGCCTCCGGCGCCTCGCCCGACGAGTGCGTGGAGCAGATCGACATCGGCGGCCCGTCGATGGTCCGCGCGGCGGCCAAGAACCACCCGTCGGTGGCCGTGGTCACCAGCCCGGCGCGCTACGCCGACGTCCTGAGCGCCGTACAGACCGGCGGCTTCGACCTCACCACCCGCAAGCGGCTCGCGGCCGAGGCCTTCCAGCACACGGCGTCGTACGACGTGGCGGTGGCGAGCTGGTTCGCGAGCGCCTACGCGCCCGTCGACGAGTCGCAGTTCCCCGACTTCCTCGGCGCCACCTGGGAGCGCGAGAACACCCTGCGCTACGGCGAGAACCCGCACCAGCCCGCCGCCCTGTACGTCGACGGGACGGGTGGCGGCCTGGCCAAGGCCGAGCAGCTGCACGGCAAGGAGATGTCGTACAACAACTACACGGACACGGATGCCGCCCGCCGTGCCGCGTACGACCACGCCGAGCCCTGTGTCGCGATCATCAAGCATGCCAACCCGTGCGGGATCGCGGTCGGTTCGGACGTCGCCGAGGCGCACCGCAAGGCACACGCGTGCGACCCGCTGTCGGCGTTCGGTGGCGTGATCGCCGTCAACCGGCCGGTGAGCAAGGAGCTGGCGGAGCAGGTCGCCGAGATCTTCACCGAGGTCATCGTCGCGCCGGACTACGAGGAGGGTGCCCTCGAAGCGCTCGCCAAGAAGAAGAACATCCGGGTGCTCAAGGCGGCCGGCGCGCCCGCCAACCCCGTCGAGGTCAAGCCCGTCGACGGCGGTGTGCTCCTCCAGGTGACCGACCGGCTCCAGGCCGACGGCGACGACCCGGCCAACTGGACCCTGGCGACGGGCGAGGCGCTGAGCGCGTCCGAACTGGCCGACCTCGCCTTCGCCTGGAAGGCGTGCCGGGCCGTCAAGTCCAACGCGATCCTCCTCGCCAAGGACGGCGCCTCCGTCGGCGTCGGCATGGGCCAGGTCAACCGCGTCGACTCGGCGAAGCTGGCGGTCGAGCGGGCGGGCGAGGAGCGGGCCCGGGGCGCGTACGCGGCCTCGGACGCGTTCTTCCCGTTCCCGGACGGCCTGGAGGTCCTGATCGACGCCGGCGTCAAGGCCGTGGTCCAGCCCGGCGGTTCGATGCGGGACGAACTCAGCATCGAGGCCGCGAAGAAGGCGGGCGTCACGATGTACTTCACGGGGACGCGGCACTTCTTCCACTGAGCCGTACGACTGAGCCGTACAGCGGTGATGTGAACGGGCTTGCAGGTAGGCGACCTGCGGGCCCGTTTTCCGTGCGCGTCGCGTTACGCGTCCGGCCTGCTGTTCCCGTGTCCGCCCTGGGACTTTGCAGGGTCCCTCTCCCGTCTCCGCCCTGGACCATGTGCCAGCAGCAACCGGGACCGGACACCTGAACTGGGGGACACACATGAGACGCAAGCGCGACAGCAGACTGCGCGTCAGGTCACGGGCCGCCACGGGGGGCCGCGGAGTGCGCTCCTGTCTCGTCGGTGTCCTGGCCGTCGTACTGGGCGCGGGACTGCTCGGACCCACGCCCGCCGCGACGGCCGCCGCCGGGACGACGCCGCTCACCGACCGCGGCCGTGTCGTCGAGCTGTGGCGACAGGGCGACAGCTCGGTGCGGACCGCAGCGGGGGAGGCACTGCTCGGCACGGACGAGCGGATAGCCGATTTCCTGGCGAACGGGCACCGCATCGCGCTGGAGCAGGACAACCGGCTGCGGGCCCTGAAGCTGATGAACGGCTCCGGTCCCGCCGTACGCGAGAGTCTGAGCACAGCCCTGTCGTTGCCCCCCGAAGAACTCGACGCCTACCTGAAGAACGGCTGGCAGACGGCCTTCGAGGAGGACCAACGGGTGGCCGTCCTCACGGTCATGAACGGCGCGGGCCGCTCGGTGACCAGCAAGGGCAACGCGGCGCTCGCCGACGGCTCCACCCAGGCCCTGACCGGCTTCCTGCTGGACAAGCAGATCACCGCTCGCGCGGAGGACGAGCGGGTGGAGACGCTGATGATCGCCGGCACCGGCGGTCCGGTGGTCCGGCAGGCCGCCGCCGACGCCCTGGACGGCACGGCCGCCGACGTCCACGAGTTCATCGTGAACGGCCAGCACCTGGCCCGGCAGCGGGACGAGGAGGCGATGTCGGTCGCCGAACTGGCCAAGCTGGCGAAGAAGGCGGGTGAGACCGCCACCAGGGAGACCGACGCCGCCGAGGAGGCCTCGGCCCGCGCCGTCGCCGCCGCCGAGCTGGCCAAGCAGGCCGCACAGAAAGCCGCCGCCGAGACCGCCGCCGCCCAGAGCGACGCCGCGAAGGCCTCGGCCGCCGCCGGCCGCGCCGCGGAGGCCGCCAAGGGCGCCGCCGAAGCCGCGCAGACCGCCGTCAACGCGGCCAACACCGCGGTGTCGGCCGCCCGTACGGCAGCCATCGCGTCGTCCGCTGCCGCGTCCGCCGCAGCCGCCGCGGGCAATGCCGCGTCCCGCGCCTACCGCGCCGCCACGGCCGCCTCCAAGGACGCCGGCCAGGCGGCCGGCGCCCGTGCCGCCGCCGAGCAGGCCCGTGACGCGGCCGCGGCGGCGGAAACGTCCGCCCAGGCGCTGAAGAGCGTGATCGTGGCCCTCGCCGGGACACTCACCGCCGTCAAGTCCGCCAAGAGCGCTGCCATGAACGCCGCGACCGCCGCGAGCGCGGCAGCCGAGGCGGCGGGCTACTCGAACGTCTCGGACCAGGAGGCGCGCCGCGCCGAGGAGGCCGCGGCCGTCGCCCGGCGTGCCGCCGCCACCGCGAGCAGCGCAGCCGACCGCGCCGAAACGCTGGCCGGCGAGGCGGCCGCGGCGGCCCGGACGGCAGAGACCGCCGCCACCCGCGCGGCCCAGCACGCGAGAAACGCCGCTGCCGCCGCCGACGAGGCGGCGAAGTACGCGGGCCAGGCCATCGACTACGCCAACAAGTCCGCCGCCCACGCCCTCGCCGCGCGGGCCGCCGCCGACGAGGCCGAGGCCGCCGTCGACCAGGCGACCGCCGTCGAGCGGACGGCCCGCGAGACCGAGGCCCAGGAACTGGCCAACCGGAAGGCACTGGCGGTCATGAACGCCGAGGCCGTCAAGAAGCAGACCGACGCGCGGCAGGCCGATCTGGAGAACAAGCAGGTCGAGGCCGAGCGCGTCGACGCCGAGACGCGAGCGCTCCTGACCGAGGCCGCCGACCCCGCTACCGCCCCCGCGGACGCCGTGGCGAAGGGACGCCGCGCGGCCCTGAACCTGCTGTCCACGGGCGGCTCCTGGACCAAGGAGGCCGCGGCGGACGTGCTGTCCGGCTCCGAGGCCGACGTCATGGAATGGGTGCGGAACGGCCGCGCTCTCGCCGAGGACGCCGACGACCGCGCCCGGGTCGCCCACCTGAAGGACACCGGGCCGACGGAGATCCGCGACGAGGCGCTGACCGCACTCCAGGGCACCCACGCCGACGTGGTCGCGTTCCTCCGGACCGGCCAGTACGAGGCCCAGAGCGAGCGGCTTCGCGTCGAGGTCCTGAAGATCTCCGACGCGGGCGGCACGGCCGTGCGGCAGCACGCCGGAGCCGCCATCGACGACGGCTCGGCCCTTGTCCTGCACGCGTTCATCGAGACCGGCCAGCACACCGCCCGCGCCGAGGACGACCGGGTCGCCGCCCTGACGATCCTGCACAGCGGTGGGGCCAACGCGAAGGCGACCGCCGAGGTCGCCCTGGCCGGGACCGACCGGATGCTGCGTGACTTCGTGGCGGTGGGCCAGTACAAGGCGGCGAAGAAGGACCACGACACCGCCACGCACGTCTCGGGAGTCCACCGGGTCCTCGCCGATGCCGCGAAGACCGCCGCCACCGCCATGGAGGACGCCGCCCGCGCCTCCGAAGCGGCGGCCGTCGCCAACGACGCCGCCGACAAGGCAGCGGAGTACGCCGACCAGGCTCGGGCGTCGGCCCAGCAGGCCGGGGGGTACGCCGAGGACGCCGCCGACTCCGCCGACGAGGCCGGCGCGTCCGCCCGGCAGGCCGCCGACTCGGCCACCCGGGCCCGCGAGGCCGCCAAGACGGCCGCGACCGCGGCTCAGCAGGCCGGCCGGGACGCCGCCACCGCCCGCCGGTCCGCGACCACGGCGCGGGCCTACGCCTCCAGCGCGTACGAGTCCGCTGCGTCGGCCCGGGCCGACGCGCTGGCCGCGGGGAGGGACGCCAAGGCGGCAGCCGCCGCCGCACTGGAGGCGATCCGGAGCTACGTCGATCTGCTCAAGCAGGAACAGCAGAACGAAGAGGGGTACGACGTCGGTGGCGAAGGCGAGGAGGAGCCGTTCAGCGACGAGGACCAGCAACCGGACTTCGATTCGGCCTCAAATCTGGAGAGGCTGATCGCAGGGGACGACACCTACGAGGACATGATCTCCGAGATCGAATCATGGGTCTGCAACCCTCTCCTTGAACTCTCCTGTGACCTGTTCAGGTACTGGGACAGTGCGGAGGGAGGCACCTACGAACTCGACCAATACCAGCTGTTCTGGATCTTCGCCAGCCCGCACTTGCAGGGGACCTTGAACCAGGAATACGCCGGCTGGGCCGAGCAGGCCGCCCAGCAGTGCGTCGGTCCTGCCGGGACTCGGTGCCCGATCCGCGTGGACTCGCTCTGGCTCTCGACATCCTTCCCCGAGGGCGAGCTGGACTTGTTCTTCGCGCTGCGAGGGGTCGACTACCGTGCCCAGGGCGAGCTGACCGCCACGGTGCAGGCGGACGGTAGCGTCCACCTCTCTGGTGACCTTAGGTTGGACTATCACAAGGCCTACAACTTCGATCCGCAGGAAGATCTGATGGGAATCTCCTTCGAGTCGCTGACCGAGGCCACCCGCTACGGAGCCGCCCAGAACTTCACGGTGCAGGGAAGCCAGACCGTCGAAGTCACGTACCCGTAGCCTCAGAAGAGCGAGCGCAGTGCCCCCCACAGCGACGGGCTGTAGTTGCAGCTGCCGACCAGCCTGTGTGACAGCGGGGCGTACGTACCCGCCAGGTTCCCCTGGACGTTCGCGCCGGTGCAGCCAGTGCGCTGCCCGGCGCGGCGGCGGTCGAAGCCCGCGGGGTCGTAGTCGCTGCCGCGGTAGTACACGACGCCGTCGAGGTCGCGGCTGTCCCCGATGTTGTTGAAGATCGAGCGGACGGGGCTGTGCGCGGCCCAGAAGCAGGTCTTGGTGCCCTTCTGCCAGTCCGGGTCGCTGTTCTGCCAGTGACACATCTGCCCGTTGCCGTAGTGCTCGCTGAAGAAGCAGACGCTGCCTGCCGGGCAACGGTCGTAGCCGTAGCCGGACGATGCCGTGGTGGGTACGGCCAAGGCCTCGTACACCGGCGTTCCGTCGTACGCGGTCGCCTGCCGGTGGGCGACGCCGGCCGCGACCCCCAGCCCGGTCGTGAGCACGAGGACGGTGGCGAGTGCCCCGGCCAGGACGGGGTGGCGGCGCCGGAAGGGGCGGCGCGGTCTGCGCGAGCGGCGTGAGCGCGCGACCCCGGCCGCGGCCTCCACGCGGCGCGACAGGGCGTCGGTGCCGATGCGCTCGGCGTGCGTACGGGCCAGACAGTCCCGGACGATCTCCGCCCAGCCGTCGGGGAGTTCGGGCGACAGCCGCAGCTCCTCCGTGCCCCGCGCGTACCGCGTCGCGGCGTCGCCGCGGACCTCCGGAGTGCCGCCCGGCAGAGGAAAGGTGCCGGTCAGGACAGTGTGGGCGAGGACTCCGAAAGCCCAGACGTCGCCGGA
This sequence comes from Streptomyces sp. NPDC000878, assembly GCF_053599695.1. Taxonomy (NCBI): domain Bacteria; kingdom Bacillati; phylum Actinomycetota; class Actinomycetes; order Kitasatosporales; family Streptomycetaceae; genus Streptomyces; species Streptomyces sp. NPDC000878. The sequence goes on from NZ_JBSFMT010000024.1 coordinate 104,523, forward strand.
CGGGCGAACACGTGTGCCCCGCTCGTCCACCTCCGGCCACAGCAGCTCGGGCGGCGTGTAGTCGGGGGTCGCGAAGGCGGGGGCGTAGGCGTGCGTGCCCTCCATCTCGGAGGCCATGCTGAAGTCGGCCAGCCGTACCGAACCGTCCTTCATCAGCAGGACATTGGCCGGTTTCAGGTCACCGTGCACCCAGCCCGCGCGGTGCAACTGGGCCAGCCCCTCGCAGATCTGCGCGAGCAGCGGGCCGGGGTCTCGTATGTCCACGGCGTCGAGGGACGCCTCGGCCTGTTCGAGTACGAGAACGGTGGCGCCGTCGAGTTCGGGACGCTCCGGGTCGTCGACGGTGAACGTCTCGTACATCCGGATCAGCCGCGGTTGCCGCAGCCGCCCGAGGAACTCGACCTCCCGCTCGGCCAGTTCGCGCAGATGCTGGAGCTGGCGGGGGGTCCGGGTGCCGGTGGGGAGGAACTTCAGGGCGGCGGTACGAGGTTCACCGGCGGTACGGCGTCCCGCGTACACGGTGGCGAACGCGCCCGACGCGAGCGGCTCGCGGACCTCCCAGTCCCCGGCGCGGTAGCCCTTCGGGACGGGGACGGCGTGCGGCTGCCCGCTCATCGGCACATCCCGCTCGAGGGCGCGGCGAGCACGACGAGGTCGTCCTCACGGACCAGGTCGAAGCGGAGAGCGAGGGAGACCAGGGTCTCCTTCTTGCCGTTGACGCGTCGGCCCGGTTCCGCGGTGTCCGGCCCCGGGCGCAGCCGCAGCTTGAGAGCGAGGTAGTCGATGTTCCAGTAGACGGCCGACCGGCTCACCGCCGGCCACACCGGCCGTAATCGCTCCACCAGCTCCTCGACCGCCGGCAGCGGGGCGTGCGGTTCGCCGCGCAGGCGGGACTCGCACAGGGCGGCCAGGACGGCGAAGTACCGCTTGGTGCGGTCGAGAGTGAAAGCCGGCGCGGTCAGAACTCCGGACAGCCCCTGCCGGGCGACGCTGCGGAAGACGTGGCGCGGCGCCCAGACGTCGAAGGTGAGCAGGTCGCCCGCAGCGGGCAGGACGACCCGGGAGAACTCGAAGGGCACGGGGGCGTCGACCCTGCCGGGGACGACCTTGACGTGCTCGCCCGCGCCCTCCGGGTTCTCCACGACGTAGGTCTGGTCCTCGCTGAGGTTGCTCAGCAGCCAGAAGCTGCCCTGCGCCGAGATCTCCCCGGCGACCCGGGGCACCCCCTCGTGCGCGATCGTGAGGCCGCCGTTCGTCTCCTCCCGGCCGAACGTCAGCCTCTCACCTGTGGCGATCCTGATCTGGCCGTCCGGCTGTACGCATGCCGGAGGCACGACGATGACGCTGTACATGGGATTGCCCCTCCCCCGATGCCATGAAAGCCACCTCCCCGGTCCAGTCAAGGGGAGGGTAAGTGATGGGGCGGGGAACTCACGAGGGTTGTCGGCGACATGGCGAGTCCGGGCTCATCCTCGAACTTTCGAGGGACGAAAGGCGAAGTTCCGCTGATAGCAGTTATGTGCCCTCGATACCCGAGTGGCCGAATCGCCGCATCTGGCCGATCGCTTCACCAGAGACCGGAGGACCGTCCATGAGACGCCTGCTCGTGTCAGCCGCCGCAGCTGTCGCCGCAACCGCCGCCACCGTTCTGCTGCTCACCGGCGCCCCCGTGGCCGCCGCCGACGACCTGCCGCCGGTCGCCGTCGAGGACTTCACGTATCCCGACGCCGACAGGATCTACGCCGAGCACGGCATCCGGCTGACCACCGGCGACGGCAACATCCTGCTCGCCGAGTGCGGACCCACCGGCCTGATCGAGGTCTGGGCGCGCGACCGCGACTACCCGGTCTGCTTCTCCGTCAAGGGTTCCTCCGGCCGACTGGCCCTGGAACTGCCCAAGGTCTACGGCATCAAGGGCAACGCCTACAAGATCGTCGCCGACCTGACGGTGGACGGCACCGAGACCTCGTACGACGTGACGCCCAACACCTGGACCCCGGTCGGCGAGACCACCGACCCGGAGGCACGCGACCACATGCTCGTGGAACTCAGAGCCACCAAGTAGGACGAGCCACCAAGTAGGCCGTCATGGCCGGGAGTTCACCCTCCCGGACGCCGAACAGCCGTGTCCGTCGCCCGTTCCACCGAGAGGGACCTCACTCAGCCATGTCCTCGTACGACAGACCTCCGCGCGCCGCCACCCGCGGCGCAGCCCTGCTCACGGCCTGCGTCACCGTGGCCGCCGGCGCCCTGCTGTCCACGTCCGCCGCACACGGCGTCGTCGGCACGCCGACCCCCGAAGGCACCCACGCCTTCACCGCCCACCTGGACATCGGCGACGGAGCCCGTGCCTGCTCCGGCGCCCTGATCGCCCCGGAGTGGGTCGTCACCGCCGCCTCCTGCTTCGCCACGGACCCGCAGTCCGGCACCGCCCCGGCGGCCGGGAAGCCCGCGCTGAAGACCGTCGCCACCATCGGCCGCACCGACCTGAACGCCACCGGCGGCCACGTCGCCGAGATCACCCAGATCGTGCCGCGGGCCGGCCGCGACCTGGCGTTCGCCCGTCTCGCCGCCCCGGCGGCCGGCATCACCCCCGTGAAGCTCGCTGCCGCCGCGCCCGCCGCCGGTGACGCGCTCACCGTCCTCGGCTACGGCCGCACAAAGACGGAGTGGGTGCCGGACAAGCTCCACCAGGCGAGCTACACCCTGGACGTGGCAGCCGACGGCACCCTCGCCATGACCGGCAGGACCGCCGACGACTCCGTCTGCAAGGGCGACACCGGCGGTCCCGTACTGCGTGCGACGAGCAGTGGCTCGTACGAGCTGGTGGCCGTCAACTCCCGTTCCTGGCAGGGCGGTTGCCTCGGCAGCACCGAGACCCGCACCGGCGCGGTCGCGGCCCGCACGGACGGCGCGCCGGCGGGCGCGAGCCTGGCCGCCGGGCAGACCCTGCGCTCCGGCGACTCGCTGCTGTCGACGTCGGCCAGGGTCACCATGGGCACCGACGGCGATCTGACCGTCGCCTCCAACGCCGGCAGGACCCTGTGGTCGTCGAAGACGGCCGGCAACCCCGGTGCCACCGCCACCCTCACCACGTCCGGCAACCTCGTCGTGAAGTCGGCCGCCGGAGCCACCCTGTGGGAGTCAAAGACCTCCGCGTCCGGCGGTACCGTCGTCCTCCAGGACCGCGGCAACCTGGTCGTGCGGACCGCCTCCGGCGACGGCCTGTGGTCCAGCAACACCGTCGTCCGGGGCGACATCAACGGCGACGGCCGCTCCGACTTCGCTGTCTGGTACGACTTCGCGGACGGCCGCGACGCCATCAACCGCTTCCTCACGAACGCGGACGGCGTCTTCCAGGCACCGGGGAACGGCTGGATCACCACCACCGACACCTGGACCGCGTCCAACGCGAAGGTGCTGACCGGCGACTACAACGGCGACGGCCTCGCCGACGTGGCCGGCGTCTACGGATACTCCGACGGCACCGTGGGCATCTGGACCTGGCTCGCGAAGGGCGACGGTGCGTACGCCACGCCGTTCCGCACCTGGAAGTCGGCGGCCGGCGACTGGACCTTCTCCCGGGCCACCTTCGTCAGCGGCGACTTCGACGGCGACGGCTGGGACGACATCGCCGCCTGGTACGACTACGCCGCCGGACAGGACCGCCTCTTCACCTTCAAGTCCACCCCGGCCGGTGGCTTCGGCGCGCCCACCGCCTCCCTGACCATCGCGGCAGGCGGCTGGACGGCCGGCTACGCCCAGCTGGTGACCGGCGACCACAACGGCGACGGCCGCGACGACATCAGCGCCTTCTACAACTACGACAGCGGTCTCGCTCGCATCTGGACCTTCCGCGCCACCGCCGACGGCGGTTTCGCCTCCGGCGTCAGGAGCTGGGAGAGCGAGACCTGGGGCGCCCGCGACCGGACCACCGTCTACTCCGGCGACTTCGACGGCGACGGCCGCGACGACCTGGCCGCCTGGTACGAGTACAGCGACGAGACCGACGGGGTGCACACCTGGCTGAGCAACACCGACGGCCTCCCCGCCACCCACAAGGCCTCCGCGAGGCTCGCCGCAGGCAAGGTCATCCGCGGCAGCATGAAGCTCGCCGCCGGTGACTACGACGGCGACGGCCGGGACGACCTCGGCTTCCTGCACGGCTACGACACCGGCATCGTCCGGATGTGGACCCTGCCCGCCCTGAGCGACGGCACCTTCGGCGCGTACACCGGCGGTTGGAACTCCACCGGCTCGTCCTGGACCTTCTCCCGCGTCGGCGTGATCGAGCGCTACCCCGCCTGACGGGACGGGAACGGAATGGCCTCCGGCTCTCCCCCGAGGGGGCCGGAGGCCACGGTCGTACGCTCGTCCTACGTGACGCGGTACGCGCTGACCCACGGGCCGATGTTGCCGTAGCCGCTGTCGTCGATGGTGATCGACCAGCCGGTGCAGTTGGCGTGCTCCCACAGCTCGACCCTGACCGCGGTGTTCTCGGTGCGGGCGGACCGGATCTTGTCGTTCCAGTTGTCGCCGACGTAGGTGCACGACCCGGTGTTTCCGGAGAACTCGTTGTCTGGACCCGAGAAGCCCGTCTCACCAGATTCTGTCGAGGATGCCCCGGTGTTCACGCCGGGGAGGAATCGACTCCCGGTCCTGCGGCGCGGAGCGCCCGGTATCGCCGCCCGGCGGAGCCGGGTAAGGCGAACGCATGTCCGGTTGGTCACTGGTTCGCGTGCACGCGTCCGGGATTCGTGTGGACGTGTGAGTTGCGGTCGTATCGTCGGGTCTCATGAAGCTGGTGGTGCAGGTGAAGCTGTTGCCGACACCCGTACAGGCGGCGGCGCTTGAGGCGACACTGCGCGCCTGCAACCGGGCCGCCGACCACGTCGCCCAGGTGGGCTTCAAGCGCGGCGTGAAGGATCGCAACGGGTTGCAGAAGCTGCTGTACGCCGAGGTCAAGGCCCGCTTCGGGCTCTCCGCACAGCCCGCGGTGCGGGTGGTGAAGAAGGTCGCCGACGCCTACACCGCCCTCACGGCACAGGCGAAGGCCGGGCGTCTGGAACGGTCCTCGTCGAAGCGGTACCGCACGGCGATGGACAGCCCGGTCGCCTTCCGGCCCACGGCGGCGCAGCCGTTCGACGACCGCTGTCTGTCCTGGCAGACGGATGCCCGTACGGTCTCGATCTGGACGACGGGCGGGCGGATGAAGGGCGTGCGGTATACCGGTTCGGCCGATCACCTCAAGATGCTGGCCGAGCACCGTCAGGGCGAGTCGGATCTGGTGTGCCGTAACGGCAAGTGGTACCTGATCGCGACGTGTGACCTCCCCGACCCGGAAGTGTTCGAGCCGGTGGACTTCATCGGGGTCGACCGGGGCATCGTCAACCTCGCCACCACCTCCGACGGCACCAACCACCAAGGCCGCCGCCTGACCCGCTACCGCCGCTGGCACGCGGTCAAGCGGGCCCACTCCAAGCCGTGGGCACTCGCTCCGCGAAGCGCCTGCTGGCCAGGCGTGCGGGGCGGGAGCATCGGCATGCCACCCATGTGAACCACCGAATTTCCAAGGAGATCGTGTCCGTCGCGAAACGCACCGGTCGTGGGATCACCGTCGAAGAACTCGACGGCATCCGGGACCGGGTACGGCTTCGACGCGACCAGCGGAGCACGCTCTCCTCATGGCCCTTCCACCAACTCGGACAACACCTCAAGTACAAGGCCCAACAGGCCGACGTGCCGTTCCTGGAGATCGATCCGGCCTATACCTCGCAGCGCTGTCCGCGCTGTGGGCACACCGAGCGGGCCAACCGGTCCGACCGGGACCATTTTCGTTGTCGTCGGTGTGGCCTCACTGGGCCCGCCGACCACGTCGCCGGGGTCAACGTGCGCAACCGCGCACGCTCGGTGTGGGCCTTTGTCAACAGGCCCGTCCCCGACACCGCCCCTTCCTGAACAAGGTCGGAGCAGTATCAGGGAGATGCGACCCGTGACCGTCCCGTCGTAGGGGGTAGTCGGGAGCGCGACGAGGTGTGAACGCAACCGAGTGCACAAGCTCGGTCGTTTACGGCCGAGGAGTTGACGGCCAGGTAGTCGATGTTCCACTGCACGGAAGTGCGGGACGCGGCGGGCCAGTTGGGGCGCAGCCGGTCGACGACCTGGTCGACCGTCGGCAGCGGCGCGTGCGGGGCGCCGCGCAGGCGGGGCTCGCAGAGGGCGGCCAGGACCGCGAAGTAGCGCTTCGTCCGGTCGACCGAGAAGGCGGGGGCGGTCGTCGCGCCGGTCGGGCCGGCGCACGGGTCGCGGTAGTCGTGGCGTGGCGCCCACACCTCGATCGGGAGCAGATCGCCGGCCGCCGGGAGCACGATCCGGGAGAACTCGAAGGGGACCGGCGCGTCCAGCCGCCCCGGGCCCACCTTGATGTGCTCGCCCGCGCCCTCCGGGTTCTCGACGACGTACGTCTGGGACCGGCTGTGGTTGCTGAGTATCCAGAAGGCGCCCTGCGCGGTGATCTCACCGGCGGCGCGGGAGACACCCTCGTGCGGGATCTCCAGGCCGTTGTCGGTCGCGGACCGGCCGAACGTGAGACGTTCGCCGGGCGCGAGCCGGAATCGGGTGTCTCGTCGCTCGTCCTCCGTGGTCGGCCGAGGTACCACGATGATGCTGTACAAGGTGCGTCTCCCCGGGCCTCGCAGCTATCCGGAGCCAGGGTAGGGCGACGCACCAGGGCCGTGCCTCCCCTGTGCGGGTGAGACACGGCCCTTGACGGTGAATGGCGTGAACTCGCCGACGACCGCTGCTTACCGGTGAGCAACGGTGCGGTGCCTACTGGGGTGCTTACTGGTGTGCCGCCGGGTACTTCGACCGGTTGAACCAGGCCGCGCCCTCGGACTTGCCGACGAACACCGCGACGAGTATCGCCAGGACGGTGTGCACCAGGCCGACGACGATGAACGGGTAGATGCCGAGGACGGCGGTGATGATCGCGAACACCATGGTGGTGATGCGGATGCCGCTGCCGCCGCTGCTGAACTTCGCACCCAGGACGATCGCGAAGACGCCCCACGCGAGGACGATCGCGGTGACGGCCCACAGGGCGCCGGCGGAGTAGTCGGCGAGCTGCTGGAAGTCGACGTTGTCCTTCAGTTCCTCGTCGTTCTTCGCGGCGCTGATCGCGACCGCGGACAGCGCGACGAGGATGGCGCCGATCACCTGGAAGCCCGCGATGACGAAGAGCATCACGCGCGCGGCCTTCACATTGCCCGGCATCGTGAGCGGGCCGCCGGGGTAGCCGCCGTAGCCGGGCTGTCCGTACCCCTGCTGGCCGAGCGGCGGGGCCGCCGGGTAGCCGTAACCGGGCTGCTGGGGCGGGGTCTGCTGGGGGTAGCCGTAACCGGGCGCCGGCTGCTGGGGCTGCTGCTGGGGCGCGCCGTAGGGGTTGTTCGGGTCGCCGAAACTCATGGCGGGTCTTCCTCCGTATGCGTCAAGTGCGGGGACGACGCGAGGCACCGAACGGAGGAAGGTCATGCAGATGCGGTACGCCCCCCGGCCCTGCCCGCGGCACTGTGCTGCTCAGCTTTTTATCGTTCTTTAGTTCGCTCATACTTGTCCAGCCGCATAGTGCATGTGTTGTGCAAGTGCAACATCCGCGATCATGCGTATCAGGTCGTAGGGCACCCGGATTGGAACCGGGAGGCGGTCATCCGCGAGGATGTGGGTATGAGCGCCCAGATTCTCGATGGCAAGGCCACCGCAGCCGCGATCAAGTCCGATCTGACCGCCCGCGTGGCGGCGCTGAAGGAGAAGGGTGTGACGCCCGGCCTCGGCACGATCCTGGTGGGTGAGGACCCCGGCAGCCAGAAGTACGTCGCCGGAAAGCACCGTGACTGCGCGCAGGTGGGCATCGCCTCCATCCAGCGCGAACTGCCCGACACGGCCACGCAGGAGGAGATCGAGGCGGCGGTCCGCGAGCTGAACGAGGACCCCGCCTGTACCGGTTACATCGTCCAGCTGCCCCTCCCCCGGGGCATCGACGAGAACCGCGTCCTCGAACTGATGGACCCCGACAAGGACGCGGACGGCCTCCACCCGATGAACCTCGGCCGCCTCGTCCTGAACGAGCCGGCGCCGCTGCCCTGCACCCCCAACGGCATCCTCACCCTCCTCCGCGCGCACGGCGTGGAGATCAAGGGCGCGGAGGTCGTGGTGGTCGGCAGGGGCGTGACGATCGGCCGCCCGATGCCGCTCCTTCTCACCCGGCGCAGCGAGAACGCGACGGTGACGCAGTGCCACACGGGTACGCGTGACCTGGCCGCCCACCTCCGCCGCGCCGACATCATCGTCGCCGCGGCCGGCTCGGCCCACCTGGTCCGCCCCGAGGACGTGAAGCCGGGCGCCGCGGTCCTCGACGTCGGCGTCTCGCGCACCGCCGAGGGCAAGATCGTGGGCGACGTCCACCCGGGCGTCGCCGAGGTCGCCGGCTGGATCTCCCCGAACCCCGGCGGAGTCGGCCCGATGACCCGTGCCCAGCTGCTCGTCAACGTGGTCGAGGCGGCGGAGCGCAGTGTCGGCTGAGGCGGAGGACAGGCGGGCGGAGCCCGCGACGGCGTCCGGCGAGGTGGCTCGTGAGCCGTCCGGTACGGCTTCCGGTGGGCCGTCCGGTACGGCGTCCGGTGAGACTGAGGTGCCCCAGTCCGGTGTCGGCGAGTCGGACGGTGCTGTGAACTCGGTCGGTGCCGTGGACCCCGTCAGTGCGCCGGACGCCGCGGGGCGTCCTCGGCGTACGACGCGTCGTTTCCCTCTCTTCACGCGGGACACCGCGCGGCCCGAGGGGGGCGGCCGGGCTGCTCCCGGCGGTGCTCCGGCGCCCGCTCGGCAGTGGCCGATCCTCGCCGTGCTGAGCGCGGTCGGACTCGGACTGCTGCTGACCGCGCTGGACGTGTTCCGGGTCGGGACGGTGCTGATCGGAGCCGCGCTGCTGGCCGGTGCGGTGCTGCGCTGGGTGATGCCCGATGTCGGCATGCTCGCTGTCCGCTCCCGCTTCACGGACATCGTCACCTACGGCTTTCTCGGCCTGGCGATCGTCCTGCTGGCGTTGATGATCCAGCCCGACCCGTTGCTGAAGACCCCGTTCCTCCAGGACATCCTGCACTTCACGGTGGCCGAGTAGCGGCTCCGGTGGGTCCGGTGGGTCCGGTAGGCCGTCGGCCCGTCCCCTCTCTCCCGGGTGTGGACGGGCCGGCGTCCGCGTTCCCTCCGGCACGGGGGGCCCGGTTCGGCGTCTGTCGGTGCGCTGCGGCACGGAAGCCATCGTTCCGCCGAGGTGTCCGGGCCCCGCCGCAGGTGGAACCACTCGCCCGTCCCGCGTCGTCCGACATCGTGGAGGTGAGTGATGAGCGCCTGGCAGCCGCTGCCGGACGATCTGCCGCCGGAGGTACGGCACTTCGTGGAGCAGGTGCGGGTTCTCAAGGACCGCACCGGGCTCAGTCTGGCCGCGCTCGGCGCGCGCACCGCGTACAGCAAGTCCTCCTGGCAGCGGTACCTCAACGCGACCCAGCCGCCGCCTCGGCAGGCGATAGCCGCGCTGTGCCGGGTCGCGGGCCTCACCCCGACGGACGCCGAACGCTTCGGCGTCCGCTGGGAGTTGGCGGTCCAGGCCTGGCCCCGGCCACCGGCTCCGCAGCAGCAGGACCAGGGTGGGGGCGGTGCGTACGACGGGGTGTACGAGGAGGAGGTGCCCACGCTTCCGTGGTGGGTGGAGCCCGAGTCCGCCGGGGATGCGGAGGCATCGACGGGGGCTTCCGGGGACTCCTCCCGGAGGGTGCTGCTCGTCGCCGTACTCCTCGTACTGGCGCTCGGGTTGCTCGCGGTGGTCGGCGCTGTCGCTTTTGGGTGATGCCGCTGAGGGAATGTGACAGCCGTGCGTCCACTGTGACCGTTCTTGTGCTTTCTGTGTGGCGATGTGTCGATAAGTTCGAGGAATTGCAACCGGCGCGCAACGCGACACGGCTAATGTGGGCAATCGGGACGGTCCGGGGCGTCCCGTGCACCATCCAGGGGTTCGGCCGGCCGGGAGGGCTACCGGTGGAACACTGGACCGCAAGCCAGGGGCGTGCAACGGTGCACCTCCAGGCCCGACAATGCTCCCGTGCGCCCCCACCCCGGGAACCGAGATCCTGAATGGGTGCATCCGTTTGGGTAGCCAAGACAGTCAAGTACGGACTCGGCGAGGGATCCACGGCACTACGCACGGGAGAACAGCCAGCACGACCGGGGGGAATGAGGGGGGAACCATGCCTCGTTGGAGGGCCTTGCCGGATGATCTCGATCCGCAGGTCAAGGAGTTCGCGAGCCAGCTGCGCAGGCTTGTGGACCGGAGCGGCCTGAACATCGCGGCGGTGGCCGACCGCACGGGCTACAGCAAGACGTCCTGGGAGCGTTATCTCAGCGGCCGGCTTCTCGCGCCCAAGGGCGCGATCGTCGCCCTGGCCGAGGTCACCAACACCAATCCCGTTCATCTGACCACGATGTGGGAATTGGCCGAGCGCGCGTGGAGCCGCTCGGAGATGCGCCACGACATGACCATGGAGGCGATCCGGATCTCCCAGGCGCGCGCCGCGCTGGGGGAGTTCGGGGCGCCTGCCGCCGACACGAAGAACGGGAGCGGCAAGAACGGGCGGGCCGCCCGGAGCGCCACGGTGACTCCGGGAATCGCCGGACCCGCCGGCGTCTCCCCGACCGTGCCGCCGCAGCCGACCCCGGAGACCCGGGACTCGGTGGGCGACGTACGGGCGGGCGCGGCGCGGGGCGGTGTCTCCGGCGGCTCGGCGAGTTCCGCGAGTTCGCTCGGTTCCGTCAGCTCGGCCAGCTCTGCGAGTTCCGCCTCGGCCGAGGCCAACTCCTGGGGCATGGCCGGGTACCAGGGGCCGGCGGCGAGGAGCGGCGCCGGGGGGCGCACGGCGACTCCGCCCTCCGGATCGCCCGGATATCCGGGCGGGACGCCCTGGACTCCTGGTACGCCCGTACCGGGATCCGGCGGTGCGCCGCAGGACGCCGGGCCGGGGGGCAGCGGCGGTCCCAGCGGTTCCGGTGGTCCTGGTGGTTCCGGCGGTTCGCGGCGCAAGCGGCGGCTCACGATGTTCCTCGCGGGCGTCGTGGGGGCGTCGGTGGTGGTCGCGGGGGCCCTGTTCTTCACCAACCAGGGCGATGACACACCGGTGGCGAGCAAGCCGAGCCCGTCCCCGACCACGTCGGCCGGCACCGATCCCGACCTGCCGGTCGGGGTGGAGTGCAGCGGCGACACGTGCACCGGCCAGGACCCGGAGAACATGGGCTGCGGCGGCGAGTTGGCGCAGACCGCCAACAGTGTCACCGTCGGCACCACGCTCGTCGAGGTCCGCTACAGCAAGACCTGTCAGGCGGCCTGGGCGCGCATCACCCAGGCGGCCCCGGGCGACCAGGTCGACGTCACCGCCTCCGGCGGAGCAAAGCAGACCGGCGCGGTCGACACGGACACCGACGCGTACACGCCGATGGTGGCCGTGAAGGACGCGGGCGACGCAACGGCATGCGTCACACTCGCAACGACGGGCGAGAAGGGGTGCACGCAGTAGGAAGCGGCTCCAGGGCTGCTACGGCAGCCCTGGCAGCTACCGGCAGCCATGGCGGTTGCGGGGCTGCCATGGCGGCTACGGCAGCTAAGGCGGTCGGGGCAGCCACGGCGGCTGTGGCGGCCACAGTGGCTGTGGCTGGCAGGGAGTCCGGGCCTGCCGCGGTGGCTGTGGTGGGCAGGGCTGCTGGGCTCGAAGCGGCTGGTCCCGCTCCACACCGTGGTCACCACGGGCTGGGTCCGGGGCGGCAGCGGCACGTATGACGCCGGGCCAGCCACGTTGGCCACGGCTGCCAGGGCGGCTGCGGCGGTCACGGCGGCTGGGAGCCATGGCGGGTTGTGGCGGCCGAGGCAGCCACGGCGGCTCGGGTGGCTGCGGCGGGCGGGGCGGCCAAGGCGTTCCATGGCGGCCCGGGTAGCTAAGGCAGCCATGGCATCTCTCCCTCGTGCGACGGCATCGCGGACCGCGGGATCGTGGATCGTGAAATCGGTGGGTGAGGGGATTGCTCGGGCGAGTTCGGGGCAGGCGGGGAATTACCCCCACGGGAATCCGGCACTGTCGGTCCCCGGTCGGCGGTCGCTCGTCCCCCACCTCTCCCAGGCGAGCGGCCGTCGCCGCCCGGTAAACCGCCCGGGAAACCGTGCGCGACAGCGTGGGCGCGGCTCTGTGGGGTGGGCCACATGGGACCCGGACGTCCGGGATCCCGGATGCGCGATAGCCTGACGGCGGATCTCTCTTGACGCCAAGAGATCGATCATCCGAACCGGGGCAGCGACGCCCCACCGCCAGCTGTCATACGGAGAACGCCATGACCCGCACTCCCGTGAACGTCACCGTCACCGGCGCGGCCGGCCAGATCGGTTACGCCCTGCTCTTCCGCATCGCCTCCGGCCAGCTGCTCGGCGCGGACGTGCCGGTCAGGCTCCGCCTCCTGGAGATCACCCCGGCGCTCAAGGCTGCCGAGGGTACGGCCATGGAGCTGGACGACTGCGCCTTCCCGCTGCTCCAGGGCATCGACATCACGGACGACCCGAACGTGGCCTTCGACGGCGCGAACGTGGGCCTGCTGGTCGGCGCCCGCCCGCGCACCAAGGGCATGGAGCGCGGTGACCTCCTGGAGGCCAACGGCGGCATCTTCAAGCCGCAGGGCAAGGCCATCAACGACAACGCCGCGGACGACATCAAGGTCCTCGTCGTCGGCAACCCGGCCAACACCAACGCGCTGATCGCGCAGGCCGCCGCTCCGGACGTACCGGCCGAGCGCTTCACCGCGATGACCCGCCTCGACCACAACCGCGCGCTGACCCAGCTCGCGAAGAAGACGGGCACCACGGTCGCCGACATCAAGCGCCTGACGATCTGGGGCAACCACTCCGCCACCCAGTACCCCGACATCTTCCACGCCACGATCGCCGGCAAGAACGCCGCCGAGGTCGTCAGCGACGAGAAGTGGCTCGCGGAGGACTTCATCCCGACCGTCGCCAAGCGCGGCGCCGCGATCATCGAGGCCCGTGGCGCGTCCTCGGCCGCCTCCGCCGCGAACGCCGCCATCGACCACATCCACACCTGGGTCAACGGCACGGCCGACGGCGACTGGGCCTCCATGGGCATCCCGTCCGACGGCTCGTACGGCGTCCCGGAGGGCCTCATCTCCTCCTTCCCGGTCACCACGAAGGACGGCGTGTACGAGATCGTCCAGGGCCTGGACATCAACGAGTTCTCCCGCGCCCGTATCGACGCGTCGGTGCAGGAGCTGGCGGAGGAGCGCGAGGCGGTCCGCGCCCTCGGCCTCATCTGAGCCCCGCTCCGAGTTCCGACAGCCCTTCCCTCGGGCCCCGTTCAGGCTTCGGCCGGACGGGGCCCGCGTGCGTCCGGCGCCGCCGGGGACAGCCGCTTTTCGAACCAGTGCCCCGCGTAAGGGTTTTCGTCGTAGCGCGGGATCTCCGCGTAGCCGCACGCCCGGTACATCGCCCGCGCCTCCGTGAGCACGGCGTGCGTGTCCAGTCGTACGACCGTCAAGTCCCGTACGGCGGCCTGCTGTTCGAGGCCTTCGAGGATGCGCCGGGCGAGGCCCAGACGGCGGGACCCGGGATCCACCCAGACGTGCCGGATCTCGCCCACCCCCGGTTCGAGCCGCCGCAGCGCCCCGCAGCCCACGGTACGCCCCTCCTCGTACGCCACCAGGAAGGCACCCGCGTCCCCCGACACCTCGTGCGGCTGTACGAGGGCTGCCGGGTCGAAGCCCTCGGGGAACCGTTCGTCGATGTCGGCGGCGTACGCGGCGAGGCAGGCGCGGGCGTCGGGGCTCGCGCCGTCGACGGTCTCGACGGTGATCGCCGCGAGGCGCAGCAGCCGTCGGGCGGTGCCGAGGGCGGCCGTCAGTTCGCCGCGCCGGGTGTCGTCGAGGCCGGCGAGGAGGCCCGCCGCCAGAGCGTCGGCCCGTCGGTTCTGCTCGCCCAGCTCGGCCTCTCCGGCCGGCGTCAGCTCCACGATCCGAGACCGGCTGTCCCCGGGGTGCACCCGCAGCCGGACCAGCCCCTGCCTCCCCAGCGCGCGCACCAGCCGGCTCAGATACCCGGCGTCCAGGGTGAGCCGGGTGCGCAGCTCGCGCAGCGAGGCGCCGTCCCCGGCCTCGGAGATCTCGAACAGCAGCCGTGCCTCGCCGAGCGGCCGGTCCTGGCCGAGGTAGTGGTCGTCGAGGGCGCCGATGCGGCGGGTGAAGTACCGGTTGAACTGCCGGAGGGTACTCACGTCGTCCGATGAGCCCCGGCCGGCCGAGGCTGGGTCCGTCGAGGGTGGCGGGAGTGGTTCCATGGTTCTTTGACCTTAGTCAAAGAACTGGCGGGATTCCACAGGATTCCACGCCGGGGCCCCGCGAATTCGGTGAATTCGGGTGTCGGGCACGCCCGTTGTGTGCACGCTCGGTGCATGGGCGACTACAGGGATGACGTTCCGGCGTATCTGACGATCAGGGTCACCGCTCAGGAGGGCCCGATCGCGGCCTTCGCGGAGCAGGAGGCGGGGGAGGCCGCGATGCGGTACCCCGACCTGATGGGGGTGGGTATCCCCGAGTTCTTCCATGCCAAGGAGCGCGAGGCGGGCGGCTGGGAGCTGTTCGGCTACGGCAACGACACCCCGCAGGGCTCCCGGGACTCGCTCGGCTCGGTGTTCCGGCTGCGGGCCAGTGAGGCCGAGAAGACGGGCGACGAGGGCGCCCGGCGCAAGTGGATGGCGGCGGCGCTGCGTATGGACCGGGAGGTCGTGAACGACCTGCGGGTGCGCGGCGAGAGATTCCGGATCGTACGCGCCTCACGCTTCGTCCGGATGGGGCCGAACGGACCCGAGCCGCCCCGCCCGTCCGACCCCGACCCGGCGGAGGTCGGCGAGGCGTACAAGGTGGGCCCGCGGACGAAGGGTTTCGTGGTCGACCCCGTCACCGGCACCGGGCTGTCCGACGGCATCCTCAAGCTGGACCTCATCCAGTTCGTCGGTATCGCCCCCGGTGCGCCGCAGGCGGTCAGGGACGAGGCACGGCGGGCGCTGCACACCCACCCGGGCGGGGTGCTGCTGCCCGCCGTCTACATGATCTCCGAGCGGGTGGACGGGAGTTGGCGGGCGCACAACCCCGGCGCCTCCGACTCCACGCCCCAGGGCGCGCGGGACTCCCTGGCGTACTGGCTGCGCGTGACGGCCCCCTACACGCTCCGGCTGAGCGAGGAGAAGGCCGCGGAGTACGCCCTGATGGCCGACCGCGTCGACGAGAAACGCCTCAACGTCGCGACCGTCGACGGCGTCCGCTACCGCGTCACCCGCGTCGAGCGCCTGATCAGGGTCGGCCCCGACGGCCCCGAGGGCCCCCGCCCCTCCGACTTCGACCCGGAACCACCGGTCGAGGTGCAGACACGCGAGCTGAAGGCGAAGGGCCTGTGGAAGGAGGAGGACGACGAGCCCGTCCAACTCAGCGAACAAGCCCAGGAGTTGCAACGCCGGTGGGAGGCGGAGGAGGCCCGGAGGGCGGCGGTACGAGAGAACAGAAGGAAGGCGAAGGAGGCGGCGAGGGAAGCGGCGGAGGAGAGGGCGAAGGGGCAGATTCAGGGTCAGGAGGAGGGGCGGGGCGAGGGGCAGGGCGGGGGAGGAGAAGGGCCTACGCCCGCTGCCTGAGCCCGCTCTCGACCACGACCACGCTCCCGGCTCCGACTCCGGGTCCGCCCGCGATGAGCCCGTCCGCTATCTCCCGCAGTGCCTCGGTCGTCCGGCGCAGCAGGCCCGGGCCGAAGGTGATCCGGGTGGCGCCGAGGGTGCCCAGTTCGGTCGGGGAGGGGCCGTCCAGCGTGGCGAGGACGTTGAGCGGGCCCTTGATGGCGGACCGCAGCAGCGGCAGTGCGGCGGGCGGTGCCTCGATGGGATACACGCAGTCCGCGCCGGCCGTCACGTACAACGCAGCCCGCTCGATGGCCTGTTCGGGGTCCTGGTCGCCGTACGCGAACGTGTCGACACGGGCGTTGAGGAAGAGTTGGCCGCCCGCCGCGTCCCGTATCTCGGCGAGCCGGTCGGCGTGGGCGTGCGGGTCGGTGAGGGCGCCCGCGTGGGAGTCCTCCAGGTTGCAGCCGACGGCGCCCGCCGCCAGCAGCCGCTCCACCAACTCCCTTGGTGCCAGGCCGTATCCGTCCTCCACGTCCGCCGACACGGGGACGTCCACGGCCCGGGCGATGCGGGCGACCGCCGCGAACATCTCGTCGACGGGCGTGGCCCCGTCCGGGTACCCGAGCGAGGCCGCGATCCCGGCGCTGGGTGTCGCGAGCGCGGGGAATCCGGCGGCGGCGAACTCCCGTGCGCTGACCGCGTCCCAGGGGCCGGGCAGGACCAACGGGTCGTCGGGGAGGCGCTGTTGGTGCAGGGCGCGGAAGACGTCCACCGTCACTTGGCGCCGCCGGTCGCGTACTGGCCGGGCTTGTAGTGGCCAGGGACCATACGGGTCGTCACCGCGAAGCGGTTCCAGGCGTTGATGACCGTGATCCCGGCGATCAGGTGGGCCAGTTCGGCCTCCTCGAAGTGGTGGGCGGCTTGGTCGTAGACCGCGTCGGGTACGAAGCCGTCGGTCAGGACGGTCACCGCCTCCGTCAGCCGGAGTGCTGCCAGCTCCTTCTCCGTGTAGAAGTGCGCCGACTCCTCCCACGCACTCAGCTGGACGATCCGCTCCGCACTCTCGCCCGCCGCGAGCGCGTCCTTGGTGTGCATGTCCAGGCAGTAGGCGCAGTGGTTGATCTGCGAGGCCCGGATCTTCACCAGCTCCCAGAGAACCGGGTCGAGGCCCTCCCGGGCCGCCGAGTCCAGCCGGATCATGGCCTTGAAGACGTCGGGAGCCAGCTCGGCCCAGGGCAGACGGGGGCTGTGCTCGGGGGCGAGCGGGGAAGTGGTCTTCTCTTCGGCCTTCTGTTCATACGTGGTCATGCCATCGACTCTAGGAGCCGAGTAGCCCAAGGGTATGGTCCATTTCCATGGCAGGATCCTGGGCCACTTTGGGGGTCGACCTCCACCTCGACCCGACCGGCACCGGTGCCGGCACAGGCGTACGCAGAGGGCTGACGGACGCGATCCGGGAAGCGGTGCGCGGGGGCAGGCTGACCCCCGGTACCCGCCTGCCCTCCTCCCGCTCCCTCGCCGCCGATCTCGGCATCGCCCGCAACACGGTCGCCGACGCGTACGCCGACCTGGTCGCCGAGGGCTGGCTCACCGCGCGCCAGGGCTCGGGCACCAGCGTGGCGGAACGCCCCGTGCCCCGCCCGTCCGCCGGGCCCACCCGGCACCCGCGTTCACCGTTCCCGCCGGTGCACGACCTGATCCCCGGCAGCCCCGACCTCTCCTTCTTCCCCCGCGCCGCCTGGCTCAGGGCATCCCGCCGCGCCCTGACCGCCGCCCCCAACGACGCCCTCGGCTACTCCGACCCGCGCGGACGCGTGGAACTCCGTACCGCCCTGGCCGGCTATCTGGCACGTGCCCGGGGCGTCCACACCCACCCCGACAGGATCGTCATCAGCTCCGGCTTCGTACACGGGCTGATGCTGCTGGGCGGGGTCCTGCGCGCCCGGGGGCTCACCTCACTGGCCGTGGAGTCGTACGGACTGGACGCCCACTGGCGGCTGTTGGAGCGCGCGGGGCTACGGACGGTACCGCTCGGCCTCGACGAACAGGGCACCCGTACCGAGGAGTTGACGGGAGGGGAAGGGGAACTGGCGGCCGTACGAGCGGTGTTGCTGACGCCTGCCCACCAGTTCCCGATCGGCAAGTCGCTGCATCCCGACCGGCGGGCCGCCGTCGTGGACTGGGCGCGGCGCGGGGACGGGCTGATCCTGGAGGACGACTACGACGGCGAGTTCCGCTACGACCGTCAGGCGGTG
Source organism: Streptomyces sp. NPDC000878 (assembly GCF_053599695.1). Lineage (NCBI taxonomy): Bacteria > Bacillati > Actinomycetota > Actinomycetes > Kitasatosporales > Streptomycetaceae > Streptomyces > Streptomyces sp. NPDC000878. The sequence goes on from NZ_JBSFMT010000024.1 coordinate 122,533, forward strand.
GGCGCGCTCCAGGGGCTGGACCCCGACCGGGTGGTGTACGCCGGTACGGCCAGCAAGTCCCTGGCGCCGGGCCTGCGGCTGGGCTGGCTGGTGCTGCCGCCGTCCCTGGTCGGCGAGGTCGTCGCGGCGAAGGGCAGGATCGACTGGTCCTGCGGCGTCTTCGACCAGCTGACGCTCGCGGAGTTCATCGACTCGGGTGCGTACGACCGTCAGGTGCGCGCCGCCCGGCTGCGTTACCGGCGTCGACGGGACGCGCTGGTCGCGGCCCTGGCCGCCAGGGCACCCCACGTCCACGCGACCGGCATCGCGGCCGGTCTGCACGCGGTCCTGCAACTCCCGCCGGGTACCGAGGAGTCGGTGGTACGGGAGGCGGCCCGACGGCGACTGGCGGTACACGGTCTCGACCTCTACCGCCACCCCGACTCCACCGCCGAGCGGACCGACGCGCTGGTGGTGGGGTACGGGACACCGCCGGACCACGGGTGGGCGGGGGCGCTGGAGGAGCTGTGTGCGACGGTTGCTCCGGCGGCCGGTTCCTAGACCTGTTGTGCCCTCCGCCACGCCACTTCCTCGGCGGCCACCGGGCCGTGGACGCTGTACACGTCACCGACCCGCAGATCGTCCGGCGTCTCGTACTCGCCGTGGGTGCCGATGACGGTGACGGCCACATGGGAGTCGGGCTGCCAGAACGTACGGAAATACGGACCGGTTGTCGGGATCTCCGGGATCTCCACCAGGGGCACGCCGCGCCGCGTCAGCAGACGTTGCAGCTTCTCGAACCGGAGCCTGTAGGTGAACCGCCCGTACCGGGCACGGAGCACGTCGTGGACGTCGACGCGCTTCCGGTGGGCGAGCCGGTGCACCTGGAGAGTGAAGTGGTGGCCCGACCAGGAGTGTTCGGCGGAAGCGCGGTTCCAGAAGAACTCGACGAAGCCGTAGCCGAGGTACATGTCGTGGTCGCTGAAGGTGCCCTCGGCGCAGTCCGGCCCCAGCACCTTGGCGACCTGCTCGGGGAAGTCGGCGTGGCTCACGCCGAGCACGGTGCCGGTGGTGACGACGTCCAGGTAGAAGGCCAGGGAGTACGGGGTCACTGGCCAACCCTCCAGGGCCTACTTCGCCTTGACCTCGGTGAGGAAGGGGGCCCAGGCGGCCGAGGCGAAGAGGATCGCGGGCCCGTGGGGGGCCTTGGAGTCGCGGACGGGGACGATGCTGGCGATCCCGTCGCCGACTTCGAGGCAGTCGCCGCCGTTGGAGCTGCTGTAGCTGCTCTTGCGCCACGCGACGGGCAGTTCGCTCGCGCTGATCATGTGCCTAGCTCCTTCAGATGCCTGCCGATCAACTCGGCCGACGCGTCGGGTGACAGGGCCATCGCCCTGAGCAGATCATAGGTGTGGGCCGCCACGACCACCTCCCCCCGGTCTGCGGTTGTCCGTCCCTGAAAGAAACCGTCCACGTGGAGAACGTCCTCACCCTCGTCGAACCCGAGCAGCATGAACGCGCCTTCCAGCCCGGGATGCGTGACAACCGTGCGGGGGATGATCTGGATCACCGTGCGGGGGTGTTGGCCCGCCTCCAGCAGGCGTTCGAGCTGGGTGCGCATCACGGCCTCGCCGCCGACGTGCCGCATGAGGACGTACTCGTCGATGATGAACCAGGTCCGGGGCCGTTCCTCGCGTTCGAAGATCTCCTGTCGGCTCATACGGGCGGCCACCAGGTCTTCGAGGTTGTCCGGTCGGGCATCCGCCAGGATGGTGCGCGCGTAGTCCTCGGTCTGCAACAGGCCAGGCAGAACCTGTCCCTGGAACGACCGGATGGACACGGCATTACGTTCCAGCTCGACGAGCGGCAGGAACCAGGACGGATACGCGTAACACATGACGAGCGGGTACAGCCTCCCGAAGTGCCCGTCCGTCTTCAACGCGATGTCCAGGTCGCGCGCGAGGTCCTCCGACGGGACCCTTTTCGCCGCCTCCACCTTCGAAATCATCGACTGGGTCGTGTGGGCCAGCTTCGCGAGCCTCTCCTGGGACATGCCCATCTTGGTGCGGATACGGGCCAACTCCGTTCCGAAGAAGGCCAGGAGGGACGTAGTGGGGTCCGGTGCCGGGTTGGTTTCGACAGCCATGCGCAAACCTCCTCCGTCATGACCGGGGCTTGGTCATGGGGATCTGCCATGACCTCGGCTCAGTCATGGCGTTCTCCCTGGTGAAGCTACCCAACGGAGCGCAACGCTGTCTCCACAACCGGTAGTTGCCCACCCCAAAGGAGAAGCGCGTGGAGACGGACAAGTGTGCGGGTGCGGCCCCCGAGGCCGGAGCGGTGCTGTACGACGGGGAGTCGGGGAGAGTCGGGGAGTACCGGGCGAAGGCAGGCCCGTATCTTCTGCTCCGCCCGCTCGGGGGCGGCCGGGAGTGGGAGGCGGACCCTGGGGGCGTACGCCCGGCGACCCCCGCCGAGCAGTTGAGCGCCAAGGTGCGGGCCGCGAACGACCAGGGGACGCGCAACCGGGCGGAACCGGTGAACGCGCCGCAGCACGAGGCCCGACGCCCGCCGGTGCCTGTCCCGGGCTGTACGGAGTGCGCCGAACTCGATGCCCAACGCGCCGCCGCCCGCGCCCGGTTCGACTGGAGCGGGGAGACGGACGCGAACGTACTGCTCCGCTCCCACCAGCGACGGGACCACGGCGCATGACCCGCCGGACGTGGAGGAGTGGCAGCGCAAGCACACGCAGGACACCCGGCACACCCGCTATCGCCGTACGTTCGCGGACTACGCGGTCATGGAGCCCGATTGTCCGGCGCGGTAATGCCGTCGACTTTCCGATCCCGGGGTCCTCTTCAGCGGTTACAGTATTCCCATGACCACCACTGAACCCATATCCCGTGTCGCCCTCAAGAAAATCACCCCCGAGGTCTCCGCGTCGATGGGTGCCCTGCACGGCGCCGCTGTTTCCGCCGCGCAGGATGCCAAGGTCGAACCCGAACTCCTGGAACTGATCCGGATTCGCGCGTCCCAGATCAACGGCTGTGCGTTCTGCCTCGACATGCACACCAAGGACGCCCGCGCCCAGGAGGAGACCGAGCAGCGGATCTACGCGCTCAGCGCCTGGCGGGAGACCCCCTTCTTCAGCGAACGGGAGCGCGCCGCACTGGCGTTGACCGAGGCCGTGACCCTGGTGCACGACGGGCACGTGCCCGACGACGTGTACGCGGAGGCCGCCGCCGTCTTCGACGAGGCACAGGTCGCCGCGCTGATCTGGGCGGCCACCGTCATCAATGCGTACAACCGGATCGCCATCGCGACGCGGATGGTTCCGGGGGCTTATCAGTCGGCAGTGAAGAAGAGCAGCTGAACGAAAAGCGGCTGAATTCGGGCGTGGAAATGTGGGGCGGGGCGAATTCAATGCCCTGCCCCACTTTTGTCTTTCTCTGCTTATTGCAGCGGCTCCATCAGATCCTCCAGCCATTGGCGCCATTCAGTGGCCCGTTCCGCTCGCCCCGCCCGCAAAAGCGGTTCCTCCGATCCTTCGCCCGCCGTCCATTCCGTCACCGGGCGGATTCCGTGCAGGGCGTTCACCAGCCACACCTCGCGGCCGTCCAGGTCGGCGAGGGCGCGTTCGCGGTGGGCGATGCGGATGCCGGTGCGCTGGGCGCGTTCCTGGATGAGGGAGAGGGTGACTCCGGCCAGGACGGGGAGCTGCGGTGAGGGGAGGCAGAGGGTGTCGCCCTCCCACCACAGGACGCTGGAGGTGGCGCCCTCCAGGACCACGCCCGTGGGCGCGATCAGCACCGCCTCGTCCGCACCCGCGCCGGCCGCCCGCTGCCGGACCCGGGCCAGGATGTCCAGGTCGGGACCCTTGCGGCGGGGGACGGTGCGCGGATCGGACTGGCCCGTCGCCCAGACCCGTACGCCTGTGCCGAGGGGTGGTGCGTGGCGGAGGAGCAGCCTCAACTCCCTTGATTCCGCGCCCAGTTCGACCCGGGGGAACCACTCCCCGGTGCGTGGCAGCGCGGCGGTCATGTCCCGCCAGAAGTCCACCAGGTGGCGCAGCGAGGGACCGCCCGAGTCACCGCAGGCCCGCAGGAAGCGCTCCCGGTGGCGGGCCAGGCCCCGTACCCGGCCGTCGCGCAGCAGCCACGAGTCGGCGACCGCCAGCCGCTCACCGACCGTCGGCACGGAACCGTGTGCGTCCGGTCCGGTCAGACCCCGGCGCGGCGACCACGCCAACAGCCCTTCCGTGGCCGCTGCTTGTGTTGCTGAGTGCGTCATCAAGTGCTCTTCCTTGATACCTGGGTCAGTACTTGCGGCCGGCCACCGCCGGTGCCCCGTCGCGCGGCCCGTACGGTGCGTGCTCCAGCCAGGATCCGCACCACGGCAGGACCGGTGCGAGGGCCGCCGCCGCGCGCTGCTTGGCCCGGACGATCCGGCGGTGGGGGCGGAGGTGGTCCAGTGCCGTACCGGCGGCTGCGCTGTTGAACACCGCCGCCGCGCGCCGTACTTCGGCGAACTCGGCGACCGCTCCCACCAGCCCGGTTCTGGCCACCGCCGCGATCGCCTCCGCCGCTGCCGCCGCGTCCGCGATCCCGCTGTTCATCCCGCGCGCCCCGAACGGCGGGAACAGATGCGCCGCCTCCCCGACGAGCAGCACCCGCCGGTGCGGATCGGTGAACGCGTCCGCGACCTTCCGCAGGAAGCGGTACGTCGACACCCACAGGATCTGCGACCCGTACCCGGGTGCCTCCAGGACCCCCGGCAGCCAGTCCCGTACGGCCTCCTCCGTGCCGTACGCCTCCTGTCGGTCGTCGTCGCGGCACTGGAGGTCGACCTGGAAGCCGCCGGTGAAGGGCACCCGCATCACGCTTCGGCCGCCCACGCCCGGGTGTTCGTAGTGGAAGACGCGCTCCAGGGGCAGTTCGGCGCCGGGGATGTCGGCGACGTCCACGACCACGTGGAACCCCTCCGAGCGCGTCCCCTCCATGGCGATCCCCAACTCCGCCCGGACCGCGGAGCGGGCGCCGTCGGCCGCGACCACATGGGTGCCGTGCCAGACGCCTCCGTCGGAGTCGGTGAGCGTCACCCCGGTCGGCGAGGACCGTACGCCCGTCACACGCACGCCCCACGCGAACTCCACGCCCGCGTCCCGGCACGCGGCGCGCAGAAAGCGCTCGGTGTCGACCTGGCGCAGGCTGGTGAACGGTGGGATGGACACAGGGGAGTTGGGCGTCGCGGGGAAGGTGCGGGAGTACACCTCGCGGCCTCGGTACAGCGTGCGCCGGGTGTGCCACGTACGGCCGTACGACGTGAACTCGGCGGCCAGGCCCGGGCGCATCGCGTCCAGCAACCGCAGGGTCTCGCGGTGCACGAACAGGGCGCGGCTGCCCGGGCGTTCACGGTCCTCGGGGTCCGACTCCAGGACTACGACGGGGAGTCCGTGGGCGCGCAGACCGAGGGCGGCGGAGAGGCCGACTGGGCCGGCTCCCACCACCAGTACCCGCGCAGACACCTGTTCCGAGGGGGTCATGCGCGTGCGCTCTCGGCCAGCATGCGGCTGATCTCCACCCGCTTCACCTTCCAGGTCGCCGTCATCGGCAGTTCTTCGAACCGCCATTGCCGGGGCTCGGCCATCGTCGGCAGGTCGGCGGTCGCCTGACGCCAGCGGTCCGGGTCCAGCGGCACCTCGTCCCGTACGCAGATCACCGGCACCGGCTCGCGGTCGGCGCCCGGCACGATGACGACCTCGCGCAGCTCCTCCAGCCGGTCCATCAGCGTGTCCTCGACCTCCAGGTTGCTGTGCACGGAGTCGATCTGGTCGATCTCGCGGTCGATGAGATACAGCGCGCCGAGCCTGCTCAGGTAGCCCATGTCGCCCATCTGCCACCACCCGCCGCCGTCCAGCTGGCGCTCGTACTGCTCGCGCGCGCCGAGGTAGGTGAGGATGCGTCCGCGCGTACGGGCCTCGATGCGGCCCGGCCTTCCCGGTGCGGCGGGCTGCCCGTTGTCGTCCGTGACCCGGACCCGGGTGAACCCGGGTATCCCGATCCCGACCCGGCGCCCGTCCGCCTTGGCGGCACTGCGCCGGGTGAACCACTGGAAGGCGACCGGCCCGGTCTCGCTCTGCCCGTACAGCTGGATCAGCCAGGCGTTACGGCGCTTCGAGGCGCCCAGCAGCCGCTTCACGGTACGCGGGTGGATCGCGTCGAACGTCGAGCCGTACGACCGTACGCGCGACAGGGGTTGACCCGGTGCGTCCGTCAACTCCTCCCACAGGACGAAGGTGTTGGGGTGCGTCTCGACGATGCCGGGGCGGTGGCGGGCGAGCAGCGGGCCCACGTTGGCCGGGGTCGGGTCGGTGATCAGGAGCAGCGGGCTGCCGAAGTGCAGGAGCACGCCGAGGAGATGGTAGAAGCGCGAGTGCACGAAGGACATGTGCAGCGCGGCCGTCTCGCCGCGCGTCGGCCAGCCCATCGCCTGCTGCGGCACGAGCCTGTTCCACATGGTGTTCGCGCAGTGCACGGCGAGTTTGGGGATGCCGGTGGTGCCCGAACTGTGGGTGATCAGGGCGGGTTCGCGGGGGTGGAGGCGGACGGGGGCTGCGGCCTCGGCGCCGGCGTACTTCTCCAGCGGTTCGGCGTCGGCCGCGGTGGCGCCGGCATCGACGGTGAGGGTCTGGCGTACCAGCGGGGAGAGGTCCAACTCCTTGAGCAGGCCGGTGAGTTTGGTGCTGTCGGTGAGCAGCCAGGGGTGGTGCAGGCGCTCAAGCAACTGCCCGACGACCGGTCCGGCGAGGGCGGGGGAGAGAAGCACGGGGACCGCGCCGATCCGGGAGACGGCACAGGTCAGCAGCACGATGTCGACGCTGTCCGTCTTGTGGACGACCACCTGCTCGGACGGTCGCACCCCGGCCGCCCACAGCCGGGCCGACAACTCCTCGACCAGATCGGCCAGTTGGCTGTAGCTGAGGTCGACCCCGAGATCCGGGCTGACGTCGAGCGGCCGGTCCAGGGTGACGAAGACGGCTCCGTGACGGTCGGCGGCTCGCCGGAAGACCGGGCCCAGATAGAAACCGCGGTCGGCGAGCAGGGGCTGCTGCTGTGGCATGCGCCCGTTCCCTTCTGAAGTCTGAAGTCTGAAGTACGTGTCGTACGGCGGGACTTGCGGTGGTGGTGCTGGGGTGCTGGTTACCAGGCGCCCTGGCGGACGAGATGGCGGCGGAGCTTCCCGGTCGAGGTGCGGGGCAGCGACGGGACGAAACTGATGCTGCGGGGGGCCTTGAAGGCGGCGAGGCGGGCGCGGGCCAGCTCGATGAGTTCGGTCTCCAGGCCCGCCCGGGCCGGTCCGACGGGCACGACGAAGGCGCGCAGCCTGCTGAAGCCCCGCTCGTCGGTGAGAGCGGCGACGGCGACCTCCTTCACCGCCGGGTGGGTGCGCAGTACGGCCTCCACCTCCAGCGGGGAGACCGTGATGCCGCCGACCATCTCCATGTCGTCGGCGCGGCCCAAGTGCCGGTAGGTGCCGTCCGGTTCACGCACCGCCCGGTCCCGGGTGGCCAGCCAGCCGCCGACCAGTGAACGGGCTGTCTCCTCGGGCCGGTTGAGATACCCGGTCGTCACCGTGGGCCCACGGACCCAGAGTTCACCCTCGACACCTTCCGCACCCTCGCCGGCGTCGGGTAACCGGACCCCGGCACGGTCGCGCAGCTCGACCTCGAAGCCGGGGACGGGACGGCCGACCGTACCGGGGTGGTTGTGGTCGAAGCTGTTCGCGCAGAAGGCGTGTCCGGCCTCCGTCGAGCCGATCTGCTCCAGCACCGGCGCGCCGAGCAGCTCGCTGACCTGCTCCCCGAGCCCCTCCGGCAGCCCCTCCCCGGCCGACACGGCGGCCCGTACGGAGGTGAAGCAGGCCTGGTGGCCGCTGCCCCGGTCGGAGACGAGGGCCGCGTACGCGGACGGCACGGAGTAGATCAGCGTCACCCGGTGCCGGGCGACGAGTTCGTCGACGGCGGCCGGGGTCGGACGCCGGTCCACCAGGACGGCCGACGAGCCGGAGAAGAGCGGGAAGACGAAGGCGTTGCCGAAGCCGTAGGCGAAGAACAGCTTCGACACGGAGAGGGTGACGTCGGCCTCGGTGATACGGAGCAACCGGCGCCCGATGAGGTCGTGGTAGGTCTTCGGGTCGCCGTGCGCGTGCACAACTCCCTTGGGCCGCCCGGTCGTTCCGGACGTGTACTGCACGTACAGAGGCGCGTGCGCGTCCACCGGGTGGGCGGTGGTGGTCGGTTCGGCGGTCGGGGCGAGGGCCGCGAGCTGATCGGCGCCGAGGAGAGGCCGCCCAGCGAAACGCTTCTCGTCCGCCTCGCCCTCCTCCAGCCAGGGTCCGGTCACACACAGCACGGCTTCCGCGTCCTCGGTCATGAACGCGTGGTCGGCGGACGGGAGTTCGGGGTTGACCAGGACGGCCACGGCACCGAGCCGGGCGGTCGCGAGGAAGGCGGTCACCCAGGTGATGCCGTCGGGCAGGGCGAGGAGCACCCGGTCCCCGGCGCGCACGCCGTGATGGGTCAGCGCCGTCGCCGTACGGGCCGCCAGCTCGTGCACCTCGCCGTGCGTCCAGGACCGGTGCCCCTGGTGGAAGGCAGCCCGGTCGCTCCAGCCGCGCCGCTCGGCTAGGGCGGCGAGATGGGCGGCGAGATTGCCGGGGGCGTCGGCGTCGGCAGGGGCAGAGGGAGCGGTTGTCGTGGCCGCCTGGTGGATCGTCATCGGGCGGCCTCCTCGGCGGCGGCCGACAGGGAAGAGGACTTCTGGTACTCCTCGTACGCCCGCATCTGCGCGGCCGTCTTCAGCAGCATCTCGTCGTACTCCGCGACCGGCTCCGAACCGAGGACGATCGCCCCGCCCGCGCCCAACTGCATTTCTCCGTCGGCGAGTACGGCGGTCCGGATGACGATGCTGAGATCCGCGCCGCCGCTGCACCCCAGGTAGCCGAGGGCGCCGGAGTACACGCCACGGGCCTCGGTCTCCAGCGAGTCGATGATCTCCATCGTGCGGAGCTTGGGCGCGCCGGTCATGGAGCCGCCGGGGAAGCAGGCGCGGACGGCGTCCACCGCGTCGGTGCCCTCGCGCAGCCGTCCCTCGACGTAGGAGACGAGCTGGTGCACGGTGGCGTACGTCTCGGCGACCATGAGCCGGGAGACGCGGACCGTGCCGGTGCGGCAGACCTGGCCCAGGTCGTTGCGGAGCAGGTCGACGATCATCAGGTTCTCGGCGCGTGTCTTGTCGTCGGCGGCGAGCGAGTCGCGGAGGGCGTCGTCCTCCTCCGGTGCGTGGCCGCGCGGGGCGGTGCCCTTGATGGGCCTGGCCTCCGCCATGCCGTCCCGGGTGATGCGGAGGAACCGCTCGGGGGAGGAGCCGGCCACATCGAGGTCGCCGAAGCGCAGGAAGGCCGCGTACGGCGCCGGGTTGACGCGGCGCAGGACGCGGTAGTAGTCGTACGCGTCCGGTGGGGCGGGCATCCTGGCCGCGTTGGTGAGACAGACCTCGTAGCTCGTACCGGCCGTCAACTCCCGCTGACAGGCGGCGATGTCGGTGAGATAGGTGTCCCGGTCGCGCACCAGCCACGGCTCGGCGGCGGCCGGATCCGGCTCGGCGGCGGGCACGGGCGGGGGCGGCTGTTCCGCGACGACGAAGGTGAGCTGGGCCAGCGCGCCGTCGAGCCAGTCGGCGGCCTCCAGCGTGGCCTGCGGGGTGTCCTCGGCGACACAGACCGCGTACGTGTACCCCTCCTGGTGGTCCACCGCGATCAGCCGGTCGGCGAACAGCCAGCAGGCGTCCGGGGTTTGGGCCTGATGGACGTTGGGCGAGGCTCCGCAGTCGGCCTTCGTCTCGTACCCGAAGTAGCCGACGTATCCGCCGGTGAAGTCGAAGGGCAGGCCGGTCGCGTCGACCTGACGGCTGATCAACTTCCGCTTCAGATAGTCGAATACGCTCGCCTTCACCTTGCGCGGAGGCCGCCCGGCCCGCTCGATCTCGCAGACGCCGCTCGTGACGTCGTACCGCACGAACTCGGCGAGCGGACCGGAGTCGTCCCCGAAGAACGAGAACCGCGACCGCCCCTCCTCGACCTGCGAACTGTCCAGCCAGAACGCGCGCGGCGAACCGGCGTACATCCGGCCGAAGGCGGCCTCCGTGTCCACGGCGGTGGCGATCCGGCGGGTGTGGAGACGGTGGGTGGGGCGCTGCGACGAGGAGCGGCGCTGGGCGGGGATGCGGGGCATGCGCGCCGGGGAGGCGGACGGCTCGGGCATCGCCGCGGCCCGGCGGGTGACGGCGGTGTTCTTCGTACGGAGCTTGCGGGCGCGGTCCGCCGTGAGGTTGCGGAAGTTCATGAGCATGCGGCGGCCGTACTCGGTGAGGACGGACTCCGGGTGGAACTGGACTCCCCACAGGGGGCGCGTGCGGTGCCGCAGGCCCATCAGGACGCCGTCCTCGGACCAGGCGGTGGCCTGGAGGGTCTCGGGCAGCGGCTCGCGCACGGCGAGGGAGTGGTAGCGCACGGCGGTGAAGTTCTGCGGGAGCCCCTTGAAGAGGTCCTGCTCGTCGTGCCGGATCGTGGAGAGATGCCCGTGGCGGGGCTCGGGGGCGGGCACGACCCGGCCCCGCTCGCCGAGCGCGATCCCCTGATGCCCCAGGCAGACGCCCAGTACGGGAATCCGGGACTCGGCGAGTACACGTGCGCTGATCCCGAAGTCACGGGGGGTGGCGGGGTGGCCGGGACCGGGTGAGACGACCACGTTGTCGAATTCGGCAAGAGTGTCGAATGCGCTGGTCGGCGCGTCGTTACGGATCACCACCGGCTCCTCGCCGTTGACCTCCGCGATCAGCTGGAAAAGGTTGTACGTGTACGAGTCATAATTGTCGATGAGCAGGGTCTTCACCCGCCCACCTCCCTTGCATCGTTCATGCTGTTCGCCGTTTGTGCCGTCCACGAAGTGCCTGGAGCGGTGGGTAGAGCCATTTCTTGAAGAAACGCTGGAGGCGCGGCATGAGAATATAGGTGACGAGTGCCGTCACAGACAGGCATAACAGCAGAGTGCGAATGAGCGGGTTGACACCGTCAAGATAGGGAAGGGCGGTCAGATTGAATATGAGCACGGGTGGAAAAACCGCGCTCATATTCACGAACCAGAGCTTCCATTTCTCCGGCGGGCGTGGCGGAGCGGGTGCCGGAGGGGCGGCCGGCGAGTCCGTCTGGGACTCGAACCACATCTTGGACCCCTGGACGCTCCGGCGCCCGGTCTCCCGGGCAAGCGCCTGCACCTTGGCCGTCCACTGGGCCCAGGCGACGGAGTTCTCCCAGGCCAGGGCCGCACTCTCACTGTCGAAGCGGTAGACCACATGCCAGTCCGCCTCTCCGTCGACAAGCACACCACCCCCCAGAAAACCCGGCTCACGCGCAGTCGCGCGCAGCATGGCCCACCCCCAGGAGTGGAACTCGGTCTCGCGGCCCGGGATCACTTGATACGCCACCGTGACGGTGACGGGATTCCTGGTCACCCCGTCATATACGGAGCAGGAACCGGTCACGCTCAAATCTTCAACGAAGATTTTCGAAACCTCCGTCCGGATGTCCGGAAGATGGTTGTTTATCATTCTTTGAGATATGTTTCGGTGTTGTTTCGAGCAATATTTGAGTGATACTCGGGGTAACTTTTCCGGAATTCAGGAAAGGGCTTGCCGGGAGGGTTGGTAAAGCTGCACGATCGCCGTTCGACCAACGCGAGGGAGATTTCATGTCCAGGTACGACTGGGATATGACCCACGAAGGAATCGAGCGGGCCCGGTCCGTGATCGAACCGGCACGAAAAGAAGTGACCGCCCACCCGATTTACCAGCGGATAAACAGCCGGGAACACATGGCGACGTTCATGGAACATCATGTGTTCGCGGTGTGGGACTTCATGTCCCTGCTCAAGTCGCTGCAGCGGGAGCTGACCTGTGTCGACGTCCCCTGGGTGCCGCGCGGGTCGGAGGTGAGCCGGCGCCTCATCAACGACATCGTGCTCGTCGAGGAGAGCGACGAGCTGAACGGCGGCTTCACCAGCCACTTCGAGCTGTACCGCGCCGGCATGAGCGAGGCGTCGGCCGACTCGACGCGCATCGACACGTTCGTCGCGCTGGTGGGGGAGGGGCACGACGTGACCTCGGCGCTGAGGGTCGCCCAAGTCCCGGGCCCGGCGGCGGAGTTCGTCCGCACGACCTTCGAGATCATCAACGACCGCCCGCTGCACTGCCGGGCTGCGGCGTTCGCCTTCTCCCGGGAGGACCTCATCCCGGACATGTTCGACCAGGTGATCAAGAAGGAGGGCACCGACCGGTTCCCCCTGTTCTGCGACTACCTGTCCCGGCACATCGAGGTCGACGGCGAGGAGCACACCCCGATGGCCATGCAGATGGTCGCGGACCTGTGCGGGACGAGTGACGCGCACTGGGCGGAGGCGGCGGAGACGGCGTTGGATGCGTTGGAGGCGAGGGTGCGGTTGTGGGACGGGGTGGTGGGGGCGATGGGGTGAGATTCGCCCCCGCCGCCCTTACCCGTCCCATCCTGTCCCTGGGGGCTGCGCCCCCAGACCCCCGCTGTCGGCCTGAACGGCCTCGTCCTCAAACGCCGGACGGGCTGACTAACCCAGCCCGTCCGGCGTTTGTGGACGAGCGCGTTCAGCGCGATACGGGGGTTCGGGGGCGGCGGGGGCGAGATCAGTCC